>NZ_JBALSN010000176.1:0-9082 GCF_036966985.1 Neobacillus drentensis
TTTACTAAAATGGCAATATAGTATTAAAGCGTAACCCATATAAAAGAATCCACATCCAAACCCTTAACCAAGAAAAGTCGGCTAGACCTACTACAACATAAAAAGACTACTTCCTATTAATATGAAAGTAGTCTTTTTTTAGATTTTGCAGTAATAGCAGAACATCATTCCACTATATTTTAAAAATCCATATCTATAACTTCTTTAATAGTCCCTTTAACTTGATCACTTTCGAGCAATTGTCCTTCTTTAAAATCATTCACTTCTTCCGCAGGTTCCAAAGCAGGATGAAACTTGTTTGGATTGGGAGGAACAACTGGACGGAAAACACGTTCATTTTTAAGCAAGCTGATCTCATCTAATAAATCGCTTCGAAGGGAGTTTAACAAAGTTTTGAATTCTTGCTTGTCTAATTTTTGCTCACCAAGTTTCGTGACAAAATCACGCAACTCGTTTGCTTGGCCAGCCCTCCTCTGATCAGCATCAACAACAAGACGGGAAGCAAATTCTTGTTTAAGTAAGTTGATTTTACCTAAAAACTCTTTACGTAGTGTATCAACTAAGGCTATGTTCTCTTCTTCCTTGTCCAATCTATCTACATCTTGCTCAACTAGCTTCGTAATATATTCCTCCAGCTGATTTGCTTTTGCCTTTTGCTCGAGAATTGAATACACCTTTGGAGAAATTTTCGAAGTTTCTAAATTTAACATTACAGGTTCGTCATTTCTTCCTGATTCCTTTTTCATTAATCCAACCACATCCGTTTGGAGATTAACAGCGGATATAAAAAAGTTCGATAGTGCGTAAAAAGGTGCAATCATCTGTGCACCTAGATTTGAATACATATTGTTTAAATTGCCAGCCAACTTTTCACCATGAAGATAATCTTTGTTGCTCATATGTTCTCCTCCTCTACTTAGGCGAAAACTACGTTTGTTTCATGCCTGCTTATAATTTCTAGACCATATAAATTTAACTTTCTTGTATCTGGAAGGAATATATGATTTTGCTCTCTAATTTCGGCTCCATACCTTATATCAATCGATTCTTGGATGAATCGTTTAAGGATGCTCGCTATTCCACCAATATAAACATATTTATAGACCTTATCTTTAGGAGAGGGGAATGTGTTTTCAATTTTCGTTATTAAAATTTGAGTGTATTCCCTTAATGACTCATGGATTTGCTCTGTGAGATCAACCTTTTTACCGCTATTTCCATCCATTTGTTCCATTTTTGTTTTTTCAATGTTATTGATAATGAATTCCTCTAGTGAACGAACATCATCAAAGTACTCGAGTAACTTTTCACTTCTTAGTTTTTCAATGTGTTTTAGGTACGAAATATCAGCGAAGCAGTTCAATGATTCCCTGCTCTTAGGAGCCTGAAGTCCTGATTGAAGCAAGGCAAGATCAACGGTCCCTCCTCCTAAATCCACAATTAGAGTTTCATAGTTTTGAAATGAATTTGCTTCCTCACGATCTTGTAAATCAAAATCTTTTTTTATTGCCCAACGAGCAACTTCACTTTCAATCCGACATTTGCTTGTTTCGACGTGAATGGATACAACTCTCTCAAATCCGGGAGTTAAAATCGTTACATGGTGCTCCCCTTCAAATCGGCTTGCCATTTTATTTTGCATATCACTGAACTTGTTCGTTTTCTTAAGCAGCCAAATTGGGAGCATAGTTGAAAAATAATTAATGTTCACTCGATTATCTTCTTTGCCGTTTCCTTTTATTACATTGTAATAAGCAACTGATGCAAGGAACATCACATTGGGAATCTCAGATTCCGTTTTATCATGAAGTTTGTTGATATGAATGTTTCCTAACACTTGTTTTTCCGCTGAATCGCCCACTAGATAATATTTCTCTACACCGTCTATCGTTGTTGAAATCAGTAAACTTTGTAAAAGGGATTGGGGATCATGGAAAGTAGACGGAAAGTGGCCGTCTGCCTTTTCCTTTGTTATTTCTACTACATTTGTAGGAATCTCAAAATAATAACCGTCCACAAGGGTTTGAAAGACCGAATTACCAAAATCGACATTTTGACGTTTTATATCCATTATTTCTCCTCTTTTCCTGCTATTTCCTCATAATAATTATATATTTTTCTGTTTTATTTGTCTAAAGTTGTTTATAAATTTAGATTAGTGAAAAAATGCATTTGCTTTCTTTATGTATTTCCCCTCTATTAAAACGGTTCTTCACACCAAATTATTCCAAACGTTCAAAAACGTTTATTCCATTATCTTAATTCATCCAGAGATTTCGCCACTGGGTGGGAGGTTTCCATTCAACTTCCTTAAACAGTGCTACCACAAAAATAGTAATTTATTTTATATAAATGAGGAATCTAAAGCATAAACGACAAGAAGCCTTAAATTTAAACAAAAAATGAGGAAGAGCTTAACAGAGGACAACTAATGATAAACCGCACAATGAAAAATCACCGTGCGGTTTTTATTTTTTATATGTAGATTGGAGGGCTGCCTGGAAATCGAACCCAACAGACCTGGCACGCTGTTCTCAAACTGTTTTGAAGACTGTTTTATGTCGAACATTGGTAATAACAATCATACAAAAAATCAATTCAGAAGAAGCTGTAATTTTTAGATTCCATTCTTCATAGATAATAATCTTTTATTTAATCTAGGAGTATACATGACCAAGAATCCCGAACGCCCAAACGTGTATAGAATAAAAGCCAGCCATAGGCCATGATTATGCCAGATAGGTGTTGCCGTAATTTGTATAAGGATATAGAGGATCATTGCGTAAATCATAGAGTTTCGAACCGGAGCAATATCAGTTGCACCTGTGAAGACACCATAAATGACAAGGCCAAAACACGCAGCAAACGGGTAAAGGATAAGCCATGTTCCATAGGTAGTTGAAAGTTCGATTACCCTTGGTAGATTAGTAAATAGCGCAATAATTTGTTCTTGAAATAATCCATAAATACAAGCGATAACAATAGCCGTAATCACCGACCATTGCTTTGATAATGTAAGTGTTTTTTTATATAATTCCCTGTCCTTTGATCCTACTGCTTTGCCGACGAGAATACTCGTGGCATTGGCAAACCCATCAAAAAAATAAGCCATGATGTAATGAATTTGAAATAGAACCGCATTGGCAGCTAATAAGTCTGTTCCAAACGAAGCACCTTTTGCTGTAAACATATTAATAACGACTAATAAACAAATCGTTCGAATAAACAAATCCTTGTTCACGTTAAACATCTTTTTCATAGACTGTGTATCTATAAGTTCCTTGTAGGATGGTAACCTCCATTCAAACGGTGATGCCTTCCTCACAATGAACATCCCTACTATAAAGGCTGTCACTTCCGCAATCAAAGCGGCAGCAGCGACCCCTTTTACAGCAAAAGAAAAGATATGGACAAAAAGAATGGCCAAGGTCATATTCAACACATTCATTAACACCTGTAAACATAATGATTCTTTAATCTTTGCCATGCCCATTAGCCAGCCAAGGATCACATAGTTGAGCAAGGTAAAGGGTGCTCCCCAAATTCGAATTCGAAAATATTCAGCTGCAAACTTACTGACATCAGAATCGTTTGAAAACAAAATCATAGCTATATATTCTATCGGCCATTGTAATAGAATAAAACACACCCCAACCACAACAGCTAATAAAAATGGACGCGATAAAGCAAGTATTCCTTGGGCTTGATCGCTTGCCCCATTTGCTTGTGCGGCAAAAGCAGATGTACTAACCCGTAAAAAACCGAATACCCAATACAAAGTATTAAAAATAAGAGTACCGACTGCAACTCCTCCAATATAGGCCGCATCGGGAAGCTGCCCCACAACAGCTGTGTCTACAGCACCTAACAAGGGCGTAGTCATGGTCGAGATCGTTAGAGGAATCGCCAAAGTGAGGTACGCACGATGATTCATTAGGAATTTCCTCCTTCTAAAATTCAAAAAAAACACTAGCCCCGATTATGCAAATGAAATCGAGGCATTCGAGTAGTGTATATCATGTTTAAGTTAGACACTTCTAACCGAACGAAAACGCGGATGCTCGGCAAGGATTGAATCTCTCATCTCATTTACTACAGGATGTTTGGAAGTAAAAAACTGTGATTTTTCATCATAAAGCTCGACCAATTCTCCTTTTTCTAGTACACCAAATCTATCACTAATCGTATAGGCAGCTTTAATATCATGTGTAATAAAGAGATAGGATAACCCGAAGTCTGCTTTTAACTCCTTAAATAAATCTAAAATAAGGGTTTGATTCACCATATCTAGACTACTGACAGATTCGTCCAAAACAATCAGCTTTGGTTTAAGTGAGATGGCTCTTGCAATATTGATTCTTTGCAATTGGCCGCCGCTAAATTGATTCGGATATTTTTTTAAGTCCTCTTCACTTAGGCCTACCCTTTCTAATAATTCAATAACGGTTCGTTTTTGCTCAGCCACTGTTAGCTTTTCATAGTTTTCTAGCGGCTCTGCAATAATTCGTTCGGCCGTCATTCGAGGGTTGACCGATGAGTAGGAATCCTGAAAAACAGCCTGAAGATCACGGCGGATTTTTTGACGACTTTGCTTATCTGCCTTATAAAGATCTTGCCCTTGAAACAGAACCTGTCCAGATTGCGGCCGTTCCAGACCAAGAATCACTCTTCCTAATGTACTTTTACCAGCTCCGCTCGTACCAAGCAAACCTAAACAGGTTCCTTCCTCAATCGATAGTGAAATATTGGAAAGTATTTTTTTCGAACGATCTTTCCAGTTGAAAAGCGTTCGAGATCCATAGCTATGGGTTACTTCATTTAATTGTAATAAACTCATCTTTTCACCCCTTATCAATGCCTAAGTTAAGCTAAATGGATGGCAGGTTCATCTAAATTTAATATTGAGCGTGCATGTAAAAGCTTTTTTGTATACTCATGCTGTGGCTTATCAAATAGTTGGAATACACCAGCTTTTTCTACTATTCGACCATTCTGCATAACTGCAACTTTATCAGCCATTTCAGCAATGACACCGAGATCATGGGATATTAATAATATGGCTGAACCATATTCAGAGCGTATTTTATCTAAGTGGTACAGTACTTTCTTTTGATTATTTACATCAAGTGCCGTTGTCGGTTCGTCGGCAATAATTACTGCAGGATGTAAACATGCTGCAATAGCAATCATCACCCGTTGAAGCATACCACCACTCAATTGAAAAGGATAGTATTTTAATAGTTTAACAGGATCTGGTAAGTTCACATGATGCAGCGCCTCAATGGCCAGCTCGGTTGCTTGTTTTTTATTCCATTGTGTATGTGAACGAATGGTTTCAATAAATTGGTGGCCAATTGTAAAAACAGGCGTAAAAGCGTTCATGGGATTTTGCATAATAAAGGCGATATCCTTGCCACGGATCTCACGCATTTCTTTCTCATCTAAACCATTCAATTCGCGTCCTTGTAATACGATACTGCCTTCCATGGTTGTCGTTTTCCGATTGAGAAGCTGAAGAATGGACATACTCGTCACGGTTTTACCACATCCACTTTCCCCAACAAGACCCAGTACTTCCCCACGCTTCAGTTCAAAATTGATATCCTCTACAAGTGTGGTAGCACCAGTTTTTGTTTTTACCTGTACATGTAAATCTCTCACTTGTAACACATTCGACTGTTCTGTAGTCAACATTCTCATTCCTTTTCATGATCGACGTTTGACACCGTAACGTTCGGATAACGCTTCGCCCAATAAATTGAAGGTCACAATCACGAGCATAATCATCAAACCTGGATAAAGCATTAATTCTGGATTCGACCGAATATATGACTTTCCTTCGTGAATCATCGCTCCCCATTCAGGTGTAGGCGGTTGTACTCCTAAACCAAGAAACGACATGGCGGATATATCCATGATCGCCCAACCCATTTCTAATGTACCCATGACCACAAGTGGCGGGAGCACATTTGGGACAATATGATTTTTAATGATTTTCCATTGCGAAGATCCACTTATTTTCGCAGCAGCTATAAAGTTTTGTTCCTTCAGACTAAGTGCCATTCCTCGGAACATTCTTGCGTAATATACCCACTGAACAAGCATTAACGCTATAATGACCTGCCGAAGTCCAGGACCGAAAATACCGACCAGACCAAGTATTAGGATAAGACTAGGAAAAGCCATCACACCATCACAAAATCTCATCAAAACTTGATCAACCCAGCCGCCTTTATACCCTGAGAAGGTTCCAACGATTAAACCAATCGCTAATGATGAAATGAAAATGAGCATGGCAAAGCCTAAGGAAATTCGAGCTCCAAATAAAAGGCGTGATAGGTTACATCTTCCTAAGTGGTCGGTCCCTAATGGAAATTCCCAAGAAGGAGGCTGTAGTTTATTAAGTAAATTGACCGCAATCGGATCATTTGGTGCTATCCACGGAGCAAATATCGCCATTATAAAAAGTATACCTAAAATCACCGAACATATGGGAATCACTTTTTGACTTATGAATACCTTCCGTATACTGGTTATCATCAGCGGTGCCCTTCTTTCCTGGATATGCGCGGGTCAATAAACATTTGAATCAAATCCACCAATAGGTTGCTAAAGATAAATAAACTAGCGGCTATGAGTACATAGCATTGAATGATAGGGATGTCACGGTTAAAAATTGCTTCTATAAAATAACGGCCAAACCCAGGCCAAGAAAAAACGGTTTCCACGATAATCGTTCCAGTCAGCAGTTTCCCAAGATTCATCCCCAGACCAGTAATCATCGGAGAAATGGCAATCCTTATGACATGCTTGGCCATAATGGTTTTTTCTTTTATTCCCCTTGTCCTTGCGAATAGCACATAGGGCTCTTGTAAATTTTCAAGAATGCTAGCACGCAACAATCTTGTGTACATTGCAATTAAAGGAAGAGCCAATGTAATAGAAGGCAATACAAGGTGTTGCCATGTTCCAAAGCCCTCAACTGGGAAAAGATCAAGTTTTACAGAAAAGAAAAAAATCAATAGATAACCTAGCCAAAAAGAAGGAATGGATGCCCCAATAAAGGAGAGTATGCGACTGAAATGATCAATCGTGCTGTTTTTCTTTACTCCTGCCAGAAAGCCAAGCGGGACACTGACAAGCACCGCGATGAATAAACTCCCTAGCGCTAGTTGAAGGGTTGCTGGTATTCGGTAGGTCACCTCGTTCCAAACGGGCTTATTCGAAACATAAGATATGCCAAAATCAAGTTGGCATATCTTCATAATTGAATTTACATATTGCATGAGGAAGGGTTGATCTAAACCAAACTCATGTCTTTTTTGGGCCAAGATTTCATCGGTCGGTTCGATATGGGATGCTGTTAAATAAGCCTCAGCCGGATCCACCGGTGAAAAGTGAATCATCCCAGTTGTTAGAAGTGCGGCCAAAAGAAAAACTGGGATTATGGACATTACTCGTTTTATTATATAAGTGCCCATGAAAAGCCTCCTACTGCTTACTCCTTGATGCTAATTCCTGTAAATGGATTTTCGTCACGATTCGCAGCGAATGAAAAATTAGTGACATTTTTTTGATAAATCGCTGTTTTCTTAATATAAGAAACAGGAACAATAGCTCCCTGTTCTTGCAATGATGTTAAAACAAATGTGTATAGTTGTTGACGTTCTGCTTCGTCAGTTGTCTGCGGTATCCGTGCGATTTGCTTTAGTAATTCCGCTTTGTTTGGATAGGCTGAAATAGCTTCATTAAATCCAAAGCCTTCTTTTGCCACAATGTTTATAAATGTATGAGGATCATATGGAGCACCGTAGTTACTAAAGAAATTAATATCAAACTTATTATCTTTAAATCTTTGAACTTGAACTGCAAGCTCTACCCCAACAATATTTAATTTTACACCAATGGCAGCCCATTCTGATTGCAGCGTTTCTGCCATTGCTTTTTGAATAGATTCTGCTGAATCGTACATCATCTCAATTTCAAGCGGTTTTCCATCTTTTTCACGAACGGTTTTCCCTTTAGGAAGTTTCCAGCCTGCTTCGTCTAATAACGCTTCTGCTTTCTTAACATCATATCCAATCTTCGTCACATCAATTTCGGAAGTATAAGGCAAGTTTGTTGGTAGAATAAAATCTGCTGCTTCTTCTAATCCAGAAGTGATTCCTTTCACCATTGCCTCTTTATTAAATCCATAATGTAACGCTTGGCGAACACGTTCATCAGAAAGCTGTTCTCTGTTTGTATTCATAACAAGCTGTCTTGTAGCGACTGGCTCAGAAATGCTAGTTTCATATTTATCAGTTGATTCTAATTGTTTGAAAGCGTCTAAACTGATCACACCTTCTCCGTAAATTAAATCTAGTTCACCTTTTTCAAACGCTAGTACTCTCGTTTCTGCATCAGGAATGACTTTCACTTGAATTTTTTCTACTTTTGGAAGTTCACCCCAATAGTTTTCGTTTCGTTTGAAGATCGCATATTCATCCGCTTTATGCTCTTCCAAAATCCAAGGACCTGTACCAACTGGTTTCACAATTCCTTTTGAAGTATCACCGTTTTCAGGGAATCCAGCTTCACCTAAGAAACGAACTGGTCGAACAACAGCTAGTTCCTGAATCGTAGGATAATAGGCTTCCTTTAATGTCATTTTAAACGTGTTTTCGTCGATAACCTCTGTATTAGCTATTTTCGAAAGGAAACCCAACCAACTATGTAATTCCATGTGTTTCAAAATGGTATCAAAATTCTTTTTTACTATTTCTGCATTAAATTTTGATCCGTCAGAAAACTTTACATTTTGACGAAGATGAAATGTATATACTTTTCCGTCTTTAGAAATTTCCCATGACTCAGCAAGACTCGGCTTTAGCTCTCCCCCAACTCCGTAACTTACTAACGGTTCATATACCATTGACTGAGCAAATAATTGTGAAGGATTATACACATGGGGATTCATTTCACCCACATCCCTCGCCCAAGCGATCGTAAGCATATTGTCTTTTTCGTCCACTGAGGTTGAAGTTTCATCACTAGGATTTGTACATCCTAGTAAAAACGTTGATAAAAGTAAGATAAATAT
>NZ_JBALSN010000177.1:0-3690 GCF_036966985.1 Neobacillus drentensis
TTATTATTATCATCAATACAATTGCCATTGCACAGGCTAATCCAAAATTTTGATATTGAAAGGCTGTATTTATTGTTTGTAATGTAAAAGTTTCGCTAGCATGATTGGGACCACCGCTAGTCATAACATAAGGAATATCAAATATCTGCAAGGCTCCTCTCACGTTCAAAAATAATACTATTTCAACAACAGGCTTTATATTTGGTAATACAATGTGATAAAACTGTTTAAAGGTGCTTGCTCCATCAATAATAGATGCTTCAATCATGTCCGTTGGAAGGGATTGAAATGCCGCTAAAAAAAGTATTATATGGATACCAGAAAATTTCCATATAGAAACTCCAGTAAGAGAATAATTAACAATTTCCGGATCGCTAAGCCATCCTATTTTATTCATATGAAAAAACTGCAGCATACTATTTAACACTCCATCTTGTGAGCTAAAAAGAAAGATAAACATACATGCAACTGCAACTGTGTTAATTATATAAGGTAAAAATGTAATAGTTTTGAACATCTTACTGCATCTCACTCTATTGTCTAATAAAAATGCTAAAAATAATTCAATAGGTATAAAAAGCAAATGCCCCGCAAAATATACAGCATTATTTTTTAGCGATACCCATACCTCCGGTGAATCAAATATTATTTTCTTGAAATTTTTTAATCCTACAAAGGTTTTTGTAGGATTCAGTCCATCCCAGCTTGTAAAGCTTAATGCTACTAGATTTATTATTGGGTATATCATAAATAAACTTATTAAAATAGTGGGAATAAATAAGAATGTAACTAGCACTATGTTCTTCTGCATCTTTAACTCATTATTTTTAAACATAACCCGCCTCCTAGCCTGCTAATTAAAAGAAGAATAAAGCAGCTAAAGGCACCTTATTCTTCTTTTAATTAATTATTTTACTTTTTAGTTACCTCTTGCTTTTTTCCATTGTGCATTTAAATCATTCATTATAGAATCTAAACTAGTTTTGCCTGCCACCATCTGTTGACCTATGCCATTAACGTCAAATTTCATGGCATTCTTTACCTTGTTATACTTATCATCATAGAAAACAGTTACTGACTTAGCATCAACACCATCAAAGGCTTGAGCAAAGAATTGATCATTATAACTTACACCCTTCATTGTAGGCTTTATACTAAGAGTAGAAACAAGCTGAGTATAATAATCACCAAAGAACCATTCAAGGAATTCTTTTGCTTCCTTTTGATTTTTACTAGTTTTAGGAACTCCCCAGAAGAATTCAGTCATTGCAGTATTGTAGAATGGATCGCTAGTAGTATTCCTTGTTGGTAATAAGAAAACTCCTAAATTCTCATCCTTACCTCCATTTTGGTTATAATCACTCTTATACCAGGAGCCAGCTGCTAACATACCAGCTTTTCCCGCTACAAACATTGCTCTTTGCTGATCCCAACCATATCCTAATGGATCATCTCCAAAAACCTTAGCATCATATAATTTTTGAATCTTTGTATATGCATTGTAGAATGGCTGTCCTTTTGTAAAAGGATCATCCTTTGTAGCCATCTTGTTGTAGTATTGTCCATCTCCTGCTTCAAGCATTGGCATATATTCATTAAGTGGATAATTTACCCAAGAATCCTTTAAGCCCAATGCAAGTGGTGTATATTTCTTACCATCTTTTATTGTTTGACAAACCTTTATAAACTCATCCCAAGTCTTAGGTATTTCTAAATTGTATTCTTTGAAAATGTTCTTGTTGTAAAAAACAAATTCATTAAATACTGCTTCTGGTAACCCTATTACATTTCCTTTAATCATAGTTTCCTTAGCATATAAATTGTTTTCAGTTGCCTTTAAATCATTTAGAGGTACCATAATATCCCCATAAAGTGAAAGATTTGCTTGTCTAATTGGGAATACATCTGGCAGCTGATTTGCTGTGCTTCTTATCTTCATTGTATTATCATATTCAGTTTTTCCAACTTTTTCCACTTCTATAGTTACATTTGGATGCACCTTTTTATAAGCATCTGCTATCTTTTTAGTTTCTGTCATATACTTATACTCGTCGTCTCCCCAAAGAGCCATTTTTAGTGTTACCTTTTTATCGCTAGCTGTTGTTGCGCTCTTTGTATTTGAGCACCCTACAGCAAAGGTGCTTAGTAGTGTTGCTGCTACTAAAGCTAAGCTTAAATTTTTTAATAATTTCTTTTTAATCACTTTTTTTCCCCCTTCACACTTTATAGTTATATTTTAATTATTTTTACAATATCATTGAATGATATATATTAATGTTTTTTTGATTTATATTATCCTCTTGATTTAAACTAGCATAATTGATTAAAGGTAAGCCCGAATTATAAAAATAAGCGCACCTTTCCGGTACGCATCACAAACAATCGTTCCAGATTAGGGCAAAATAGCCCCCTAAGATTGAAAAAGACGACTCAAAATTCACAAATGTGAATTTTTAAGTCGTCTTTTTAAGTTGTACGATAAAGAGCCCCTTTAAAAACCGGAGGTTTTTCAGTGCCCTCGCAAAAGTACAGGTGTTTTTATTACTAGGTTTAGATTTTAATATATCTTTTAAGTACCTTCTCAATAAAATAGGTGGAAACAAGAGCATAAAAGCTAACGAAAAATAATCCAAAGGAAAGCTTATATATGGTAAATAATATTAGTGCTATAAGGAGTGCTACAGAGGTAGTACTTATAACTATGTGTTTATAAGTTAATATAAGTGAATTCTTAAGTATATCAATAAGCTTCATATTAACTCTTGCTATTAAAGGGAATATAAAAACACTTATAAGTAGTATTTGAAAGATAATAAATAGTTGAAAGCCCTGAAGCCATAGATAAGCACTGTCCATTTTATTTAATTTAAATATCTTATAAATACTGAAAGATAAAATTATTGTTATAACTGCTCCTATAGGTAAAGCTTGCTTAAAATTTTCTTTGTATCCCTTAATAAAGTCACTATATATGTTATAGCTATTTTCTCTTACCTTTTTTCCATAAACATAATATAGTGCAGAAGTGGAAACTCCAATTGTCACTATTGGCAAGCTTCCTATAAACCATAATAAATTCAACATAAAGGTTTCATAAACTAATACACAAAACTTGTACAATGGTCCTTCAAAGCTAAATATTCCTTTCATTATTTTTCCTCCATTCACTTGGAACACCTCCTCATTCTGTCATTTTTATACTGCATAGGGCTAATGCCTACAAGTTTTTTAAAGGTTCTGCTGAAATGTTCAATGTTAGGATAACCGATTTTATCACATATCTCATATATCTTCATATCAGTTTTAGCTAAAAACTCCTTGGCCTTTTCTATCCTTATATTAGTTACATATGTAGTAAAGTTATACCCTGTTTCTTCTGTGAATATTTTACTGAAATATGCCTTACTAAAGCCTATAGATTTACTTACCAGATCTAGGGTAACTCTATCACCATAATTATTATGAATAAAATCCTTTGCCTTTTTAATTGCCGCATTCTCCCTCTGGTTTATTTTTCTTAAAGAATTAATAACTCTTGTTAGAAGCATTAGGATCCATTCCTCAATTTCTAATTTAGTATCAAATTTTCTTACTTCGCTATAAAAATCCAAATCTTCCTCAATAATAGCTTCAAGATTATCTCCTTCATCCTTAATTATGTAGTAAATTACCATTAATACTATCTCTAAA
>NZ_JBALSN010000178.1:0-18517 GCF_036966985.1 Neobacillus drentensis
GATATGTACTAAACGCTTACAATTCTAGACCTATGCACTAAAAATTGCAACCCTTTAAAGCGAAATATTGTCTAAAATATGAATATTTTTTTATTATTTGAAATATACTTGGATTCGATAATGTCGACTGCTGCAGAAAGATAAATCCTCCTCATTATATGGCAGTTTTTCTTTAATTTATTCCTCATACGAATATCTAATATTTATATTCTAGAATTCATCATAGTCTATCTTAGAATAATGTTTATATTGTTCATTGTATGATTTTTGACTTAAAGCTAAAAAATACCTGCTTGATTATACAAGCAGGTAGTATCAAATAATATTTGTTTTTTCTTGTCAAAAGTCTATCTCTTTCAACGCGGTTCTACAATTAGTTTGATAGCTGTGCGTTCTTCCCCGTCAATTAAAATATCGGTAAACGCAGGGATACAAATTAAATCAACTCCGCTAGGTGCTACAAATCCTCGAGCAATCGCTACTGCCTTAACGGCTTGATTCAATGCACCCGCCCCAATTGCCTGTATTTCCGCTGCACCTCTTTCACGCAGAACCCCGGCAAGCGCACCAGCTACAGAATTAGGATTAGATTTTGCTGAAACTTTTAATATATCCATTTCTAGCTCCTCCTTAGAAAATCCCGATCCCGCATGAGCAGTTTCATGAACAAATCAGGTTATAACATTCCACTGCTACTATATTCAGTTGTAAAATAACATATTCCGGCTTGGACAAAAAAAAAAGCTCCAGAGCCTAGGAGCTGGAGCTAAATTAATAGCAAAATCTATTTGTTATTAAGAATAAAACGGATGATCATCGTTTATTAATATAGGTTGAATTTTTTTTGTAAAACCTGTTTTTCGGTCTAACTCAATAACTACTGCACTAAGCTGATTTCTTCCTCCTGCAGCTACTTCAAATCGAACTGGCAGGCTTGTAAGGAACCTTTTAAGAACAGCCTCTCTCTCCACCCCTAGAATGCCGTCATACGGACCAGTCATGCCTACATCGGATAAATACCCTGTGCCATTTGGCAAAATGCGGCTATCGGCTGTCTGAACATGTGTATGCGTCCCCACTACAGCTGATACTCTCCCATCCAAGTACCATCCCATTGCCTGTTTTTCGCTTGTTACTTCCGCATGAAAATCCACAAAAATATATGGGGTTCTTTCTCTGGCAATTTCAATTAATTCGTCTGCCTTTTTAAATGGACAATCCAACGGTGCCATGAAAGTTCTCCCTTGCAGATTAATGACCGCAACTTCTAAATCATTTACTTTAAAAAACGCCATCCCTTTTCCTGGTGTTCCTTCAGGAAAATTCGCTGGTCTAACCATATTTTTGGCTGAACCGATAAACTCAAAGATTTCACGGTTATCCCACGAGTGGTTACCAAGGGTTACAGCCTGTGCACCATATCCTAAAAATTCACGATAAATTTTTTCAGTAATTCCTTTACCGCCAGCTGCATTTTCCCCATTAATAATGGTAAAATGCGGACGATATTTTTCTTTTAATTTTGGCAAGTATTCCTTTACCATGTCTCGGCCTGGTGATCCGACAACATCACCGATAAAAAGTAGATTCATTTTTATTCCTCTCATCAAGAAAAATTGTTAATGTTTCAATTGTATCACATTCAGACTTTATTTAATCGAATAAGTACTCCCAAAAAAATAAAGCGATGCATGTGCACCGCTTTATTTCGCATATTCAACAGCCCGTGTTTCTCGAATAACTGTTACTTTAATGTGTCCAGGATAATCAAGTTCTTCCTCAATGCGCTTACGAATATCGCGCGCTAATCGATGAGCAGCAAGATCATCAACCGAATCAGGTCTTACAATAATACGTACTTCACGTCCTGCTTGAATGGCAAAAGATTTCTCTACACCTTCATAAGAATCAGAGATTTCCTCTAACTTTTCAAGACGGCGGATATAGTTTTCAAGCGTCTCACTACGTGCACCTGGTCTTGCAGCTGATAATGCATCAGCAGCAGCAACTAAAACAGCAATGATAGACGTCGGCTCTGTATCCCCATGGTGTGATGCAATACTATTAATTACTACAGGGTGTTCCTTGTATTTGGTTGCAAGTTCAACACCAATTTCTACGTGGCTGCCTTCTACTTCATGGTCAATCGCCTTCCCAATATCATGAAGCAAGCCAGCACGACGTGCTAAAGTTTCATCTTGACCCAATTCAGCAGCAAGTAATCCAGATAGTTGTGCTACTTCCATTGAATGCTTCAAGACGTTTTGACCATAGCTTGTACGGAATTTCAAGCGGCCAAGAATTTTGATAAGATCTGGATGAAGTCCATGAACACCCACTTCAAAGGTGGTTTGCTCACCAACCTCGCGGATATATTCATCCACTTCGCGACGAGATTTTTCTACCATTTCCTCTATTCGTGCTGGATGGATACGCCCGTCTTGAACTAATTTCTCCAGTGCTAAACGAGCCGTTTCGCGGCGAATAGGATCAAAACCTGATAGAATAACAGCTTCAGGAGTATCATCAATAATTAAATCAATTCCTGTTAACGTTTCTAGCGTACGAATATTTCTTCCTTCACGGCCAATAATACGGCCCTTCATTTCGTCATTTGGCAGGTTGACGACAGAGACAGTCGTTTCCGCAACATGGTCAGCAGCGCAACGCTGGATTGCTAGCGAAAGAATTTCCTTCGCTTTCTTGTCTGCTTCCTCTTTCGCACGATTCTCACTTTCCTTAATCATTATGGCAGTGTCATGGGTTAATTCCTGCTCCATTCTGTCGATAATGATGGCTTTCGCTTCCTCGCGCGTTAAGCTTGAAATTCGTTCGAGTTCAGTTTGTTGTTTTCGTACCAACTCGTCCACTTTGCTTTCCATCTCTTCAATATGCTGTTGTCTTTGGTTTAGAGAATCATCCTTCTTTTCTAAAAGATTTTCACGCTTGTTTAACGTTTCCTCTTTTCGATCTAAATTCTCTTCTCTTTGCAGTAAACGGTTTTCTTGTTTTTGCATTTCATTTCTTCGTTCACGAACCTCACGTTCTGCTTCTGTCCGAAGCTTGTGAATTTCATCCTTTGCTTCTAGCAAAGCTTCTTTTTTCAATGAATCAGCATCACGTTTCGCATCTTCAAGAATCTGCTCTGCAGCATTCTTTGCACCTGCTACTTTTGCTTCAGCAATGGATTTATGAACAAAATAGCCAACAACGGCACCGACGATAAGGCCAAGCAAAATGGAGATGATAGTAATTAAATCCAATCGTTACACCTCCTCTTGCTATGAACTTTTGTTACATTTTTTAAGTGTCGGCATGTACATTGTTTAGACTCAACATACAGCAAGCACCAAGGCTTTTTTCGGATTGTAATAATACCAAAAATGTAAAATATACATGTTAATTGTAAAGGTGGGAATATTCATTGTCAAGGCTTAGTCCTATTGGCTTTTTGAAATATTTAGAATAGGACATCATTTTTTAACCCTCAGGTAAAAATCTTTAACATTTTTATGACCATATTATTGTAAAAAAAGAGCAAAACCATAAACAGCTTTGCTCTTTTACATTAATCAATTAATTCAAATTGTTCATCATCGTCTGTTTCTGTTACAAATTTTTCACCGTCTAAGCCATAATGTTCACGGATTTTCGTTTGAATCTGGAGACGAATATCAGGGTTTTCCTTTAAGTACAGCTTTGCATTTTCACGGCCTTGACCAATTCTAATATCGTTATAGGAATACCATGAACCGCTCTTTTGAACGATATCTAATTCGGAGCCTAGATCAACAATCTCGCCTTCCTTAGAAATCCCTTCGCCATACATAATATCTACTTCTGCTGTACGGAAAGGCGGAGCAACCTTATTCTTTACGATTTTAATTTTGGTTTTATTCCCGACAATGTCAGTTCCTTGCTTCAACGCTTCCGCACGGCGCACTTCAAGACGGACAGTTGAATAAAACTTTAACGCACGACCACCAGGTGTGGTTTCAGGATTCCCGAACATAACGCCAATTTTTTCACGGATTTGGTTAATAAAGATCGCGATTGTCTTAGATTTGTTGATCGCACCAGATAGTTTACGAAGTGCCTGTGACATTAGACGTGCTTGTAAACCAACGTGAGAATCTCCCATTTCCCCTTCAATTTCCGCTTTTGGAACCAATGCGGCTACAGAGTCAACGATAAGAATATCAATGGCTCCGCTTCGTACTAATGCCTCCGCGATTTCAAGTGCTTGTTCGCCCGTATCAGGCTGTGATAATAGTAACTCATCAATGTTAACACCCAATTTTTGGGCATACGCTGGGTCAAGAGCATGTTCGGCATCAATAAATGCGGCTTGTCCACCATTTGCTTGAACTTCAGCAATTGCATGTAAAGCAACCGTTGTTTTACCAGAGCTCTCAGGACCGTACACTTCAATAATACGGCCTCGAGGATATCCACCCACTCCAAGAGCTGCATCAAGTGCTAAAGAGCCACTTGGACTCGTTAAAATCTTCGTGTCTGTCTTTTCTCCCATCTTCATGACGGAACCTTTACCAAATTGCTTTTCTATTTGCTTTAACGCCATTTCTAAGGCCGCTTTACGATCATTACTCACGAATCATTTCCTCCCTTATATATAAACACATTCTAATTGCTATAATCTATTAAATTAATTCCTATTAATAATATAACCGCTTTTCGAATATTTGTCGAGCAAAAAAACGAACATTCATTCGTTTATTTTCAAAGCAACTTGGATGTAATTTCAGGTAATTCTCTATCCTTTTTGTAAACTTTTGCAACTTTGGCTGGCAGATAAAGTTAGTTTCATCCATTATCTGATTTTTCCGAATGTCCAAATCTACTCAAAAAAAGTCACAGAATACTATTTAGTATTCTGTGACTCTTTTAACAATTGAAGGAGAAAATAGCATCCATATTTTACGGCACGCCCTCGGTTGGCTTCTCTGGTTCCGCCAAGGATAAGTTTTTCAACAATGGTTGGCTTTCCTTTTATTGCAATCCCAATAAATACAGTACCAACTGGCTTGCCCTCAAGCTCTTCAGGACCTGCTACACCAGTAAAACTAATCCCAATATCCGTTTTAAATAATTGGTTGGCATTTTCAGCCAGTTCCCTAGCACATTGTTCACTTACTGCACCATGTGTTTCAAGCGTTTCTTTCCGCACTTTTAAAATCTCTTGTTTTACTTGATTTGAATAGCAGACAACTCCACCTGTGAACACGGAACTTGCACCTGAAATGGCGGTCAGCCCCTGTTGGAACAGACCACCGGTTAAACTTTCGGCCGCAGTAATTGTAAGTTTTCGTGTCTGTAAGGTCTTCATTACTTCTTCCAAAAGAGAAGTTTGATCATATCCATAAAAAAATGAACCTAGACGCTGATTAATAGTATTTTCTAGATTATCGAGCAGTGACTGTGCTATTTTTCCGTCTACATGCTTTGCAGTCAGTCTCAATGTAACCTCCCCATCCCCAGCAAGCGGGGCGATCGTTGGATTGCTCTGAGCATCAATTAAATCCATGATCTCGGTTTCCAAGGCAGCTTCACCAATTCCAAAAAACCTTAACACCCTTGAAACAATTAACTCTTTGACTAGGTTTGCTTTAGAAAGTGCCTGATACCCATATTGACTAAACATCGGTTCAAGTTCCTTAGGCGGGCCAGGGAGCAGCATATAGGTGTGGTCCTTAGCTTCAACAACCATTCCTGGTGCCATTCCATGATCATTTGGAAGAATATGTGCCCCGCTTAATACAAGTGCCTGTTTTCGGTTATTTTCTGTCATTACGCGATTTGTTCGTTTAAAGTACAATTCTATGGAAGTTAACGCATCCTCATCAATAACAAGTTCTTTTCTAAGATGGCGCGCAATTGTTTCCTTGGTTAAATCATCTTTTGTTGGTCCAAGGCCGCCCGTAAAAATAATAAGATCTGCACGTTTCTCAGCTATTTCAATTGCCGATTCCAATCTATCAGGATTATCACCAACTACCGTATGAAAAAAGACATTAATCCCTAGATCCGCCAATTGCTGAGACAGAAATCGTGCATTCGTATTTACAATTTGACCGAGCAATAACTCCGAACCAACGGCAATAATCTCAGCGTTCATCGTAATCATCATCCTTTACATTAGGCTCTGTTAAACTGTCTGTTGATTTCCGCTCCAGGCGCTTCGCTTTCCGCGGGCGGTCCGGGGAGCCTCCTCNNCTGCGGGGTCTCCCCTGCCCCGTCCTCCCGCAGGAGTCTTCGCGCCTGGAACGAAGGTCAACAGGGTGCCAAAATCAACAATAAGCTTTAACATAGCCTTACATTATAGTAAATCAAGCTTACTTTGAATTTTTAAGGACATGACTATTTTTTGCAAAATAATCCCATCCAGACCAAATCGTAAAAATTAACGCTACCCACAATGCCACGATATCAAAACGAAATGGAATCATTGCAAAAATAATATTATGTAATAAAAGTGCTGAAATGGCGACAATTTGCGCCCATGTTTTAATTTTCCCAAGCATGTTAGCCGCAACAACTTCGCCTTCTCCTGCAAGCAAGAGACGTAATCCTGTTACCGCAAACTCCCTGCTAATAATAATAATCACGATCCATGAAGGTGCATAAACATCATTCAATTCAACGAGAACAATCAAGGCAGCCGAGACCAATAATTTATCGGCTAGTGGGTCGAGAAATTTCCCCATATTAGTCACAAGGTTATACTTTCGGGCATAATGCCCATCAACCCAGTCAGTTGATGAGGCTAAAATAAAAATCAATGCACCAACAAAATGGGTCACTGGAAGGTCAGTTCCAAGGAGATGCATGTCACCCCAATCAAAAGGAGCGAGCATAATAATCAAGAATATTGGAATTAATAATATTCTTGATACAGTGATTCTATTCGGAATATTCATAGTTTTCCTCCGTTTTATTATTAAAAGCGAAAAATAGTCATCAACAGATGACTATTCGTTTTTCAGAACATATTGGATCGTTATGTTCTGAACATTTGCAGTCGCTGGCACTGCATACTCGAGCTTTTGATCATTTACAAAGATATCAGTATCAGCAGCATTTCCGACACGAATAACAGCCTCGCTTTCTGCTGATAAATCCTCTGTTTGACTTTCATTATCGCCTGTTTTTAATAATCCTTGGAAAAAGGATTTCCCTTTTCCATTTTTAATACTAACCCAAGTCTGCCCTTTAGAAACCAGCTTCACAACAAACTTGTCTGCATTTTTTAATTCATAGGTCGAATTCCTGCCACTGCTTTTAACAGCAGTAATTTCTTGTTTTGGTGTTTCTTCTACAGTAGTTTGCTGCTCTTCCTGCTCTGTAGTATCTTTCTTTTCTTCGGTGTCGTCCCTTTTATTCTCTTCTGGTTTATCTTTTTCAAGATTCTCCGATTTCACAATTTTAACCGGTTCATTTTCCTTATTAATCGATTCATTTGTATTATCACCCGCATGTTTATATACAAAATAATATAACAGGCTGGCAACTCCAATTACAAAAACACCGATTAAAACCTTTGGTAAAATATCGAATATTTTAGAATTGCTTTCTGAAATCGATTTATGTGTTTTCACTCGGGACAATTGCTGTGGCAATTCGTCATTTAAGCTGGCAGGAATTTCACCTTTATAGGTTTCAAATATTTCATCAGGATCAAGTGCTAGTGCCTCTGCATACTGCTTAATAAATGCCCGAACATAAAAATTCCCGGGCATGCTCGCATAATTCCCTTCTTCAATACCAATTAAATACCGCTTTTGAATTTTCGTCATGGATTGTAAATCGTCCAGGCTTAATCCTTTAGCTAATCGGGCTTCTTTTAGTCGATTCCCTAATTCAGTCAACTGTTAACACCTTCCAATTTATTAAAAATCAAAATCTCCAAAATCAGATCCGGAGAACATATTATGCTGATCTACGACCTCATATGTAATCTCTTCTTCCGAGTCATTCCTAAGCTCAATAATATAATCAAAATCATCGAGTGTATATTCTGAGTTTTGAACAAAAATATCAGGATGCTCGATAACTTTTACGGCCGGAAGTCGCATGATTTCACGGACAAGCTGCCAATGACGCTCATTAGCACGTCTGGTGGAAACAATTCCATCCAGAATAAATAGATTGTTTTCGTTATATTCATCTTCAATTAATTGATTACGGATTGTTTGTTTTAACAAAGTGGAAGACACAAATAACCAGCGTTTATTTGCACAAACACTTGCAGCCACTAATGATTCTGTTTTTCCCACTCGAGGCATTCCACGAATACCAATCAGCTTATGGCCTTCCTTCTTAAATAATTCTGCCATAAAATCAACTAATAAGCCAAGTTCATCCCTTACAAAACGGAAGGTTTTTTTATCGTCCGCATCTCTTTGAATATAACGTCCATGTCTTACCGCAAGCCTGTCACGCAGTTTTGGTTCTCTAAGTTTAATTAGTTTTATTGTGTCCATCGTATGTAAAATTGACTCAAGTCGTTTAATTTGGTCATCATCTTTTGCTAAAATGAGTAATCCGCGACGGCCTTCATCCACACCATTTATTGTAACAATGTTAATCGAGAGCATTCCTAACAGGGATGAAATATCCCCTAACAGGCCTGGGCGGTTCTTCTGGATCTCATATTCTAAATACCATTCTTTTTTCAAGTTATAAACCTCCTTAAAAGAAGTTTCGACATTTTTTTTACAATTTCTTATCTAACCCCTATAATAAATGATTTTGGATGAAGATGAAAGTAAAAACAAAGATATTCCGCTTGTTAACGGAGATTACTCAAAGAATGCATACAAAAAGAGAGGAGAAAGTCCTCCTCTCTTTTAACGACTGCCGTTATTTTGAATCAATTTTACCATGATATTTGCAATTGCCTGTTGCTCTTCTTTATCTGCAACTGACCAAAGATCAGCAAGAATTCTTTCTTGTTCGTTTTTTGGCTCTACTTGGTTTGATAAATAATCACCAATTTGAAAAGCAAGGTTACTAATGGCTCCATCGCTCATACCTTCATTTTGTGCATGATGAAGACGATCGGCTAAGAAGTCCTCCCATTGTTTCCAATTATCTAAAACAGACATGGTTTTTTCCCTCCTTTAAATTAGTACAAGATTATTTTGTGACGAAGTAGAGGGAACTATGCATTGATTACTTTTGAATTTTTAAGTATACCACCCGCCATTTACTCCAAGAATTTGTCCTGTCATGTAGGACGAATCTTCGGAAAGTAAATAAGCTACACTCCTCGCTATTTCCTCCGGTTGGCCCAATCTGCCCATGGGTATTTCATATGAAAGCTGATCCACTTCTTCTGGCGTAAAACCTTCCATCATTGGGGTCAATATAGCCCCAGGGGCTATGGCATTTACCCGAATACCATTCATGGCAACTTCTTTACTTAATGCCTTAACAAATGCAATTTGTGCACCCTTAACCGTAGAATATGCCACTTCACAAGCCGCACCTGTTTGCCCCCAAATCGAGGTAATTATCACAATATTTCCCTTTCCTTTAGCAAGTAATTTCGGAAGAAGCTCTTTTGTGAGCATTAATGGCGATAACACATGAACATTTAATAATGATTCAGCTTCAGATTGTTGTAAATCCACAAGAAGTCCATATTGACTTTGGCCCCCGCAATGGATAATCGCATCTAGCGAAAATATTTCTGAATAGACCTTCTTATATCCACTAGGATCAGCTAAATTTGCTTGAATTGGAATATACTCCCCACCGTAGGACTCCAGTTTATTTATTAATTCCTTCATTGCTTGTTTATTTTTATGGTAGTGCAGATACAAATGATAGCCTTTTTCTGCTAGGTTATACGCAATCGCTTGGCCGATTCCACCACTAGCTCCCGTTATTAATACATATTTCATTTTGGTCCCACTCTCTTTATTTGAAACTTTTACACAGAAAAAGCGCCGGGTATACGACGCTTTCATGTATTTATTTTTTCTTAGGAATCACTTGACATACTGAAAAACGTTCTTCTGATATGACTTCTGAAGCCAGCATTTTAACATCGTTTAATGTGATTTTTTCAAGTGTTGGAACCACATCAAACAAATTCATATCATTAAACGCGTAGCGCGTAAATTGATTAGCGATATATTCTGGCGAGTTTACCGCCCGCAAGAATGCACCAATCTTTTTCTTTTTCGCTCTTTCTAACTGCTCTTCATTAAATAAAGTTTGACTTTTAGCATCAAGCAGCATTTTTTGAAGAGTTTCCGCTAATTTATCAGGTTCTCCAGTGTCTCCGCCAATCATGGCAAACCCAAAGCCTTGTTCTTGGGTATAATCGAAGGAAAACGTTTCATCAATTAGTCCATCATTATAGAGTTGATTGTAATTTTCCGAACTTTTCCCAAACAATAAATCCAATAAGACATTCATGGTTAATTCATTTTTCAACATTTCATTTCCGCTTTGATCGACATGAAGTGCTTTAATTCCAAGTAAACATTTTGATGTTTGCACATTCATTTCAAGCACCTGTCTTTTTTCAGCTGCCTCTGTCGGCTCATTTTCAAATTTACGTTGAATCTCAGGCATATCTTTGTATTCTTTTTTCGCTTGATTTTCTTTTACTTGATTCATAAAACTTTCTGGGTTAACAGGGCCGACAATAAATAATAGCATGTTACTCGGATGATAGAAGGTATTATAGCATTCATAAAGCCAATCTTTGGTAATATGGGAAATCGATTCAATTGTTCCAGCGATATCAATTTTTACTGGGTGGTTTTTATAAAGATTTTGAATCAATCCAAAATATAAACGCCAATCCGCATTATCATCGTACATGGTAATTTCTTGCCCAATTATTCCTTTTTCTTTTTCAACTGTTTTTTCTGAAAAATATGGATCCTGAACAAAATCAATGAGGGTTTCCAGATTTTTTTCTACATCTGACGTACTTGAAAATAAATAGGCTGTTCGTGTAAAAGAGGTAAACGCATTAGCCGAAGCACCCTGGCGGCTAAATTGTTGAAAAACATCGCCATCTTCTTTTTCAAACAGCTTATGCTCTAAAAAGTGAGCAATTCCATCAGGGACTTTAACATACTCTTCTTTTCCTAATGGAACAAATGTATTATCCACAGAACCATACTTTGTCGTAAAGGTAGCAAAAGTTTTATTAAATCCTTTTTTCGGTAAAATATACACATTTAGACCATTAGCTAGTTTTTCATGGTAAAGTTCTTCCTGAAGCTGGTCAAAACTAATTTTCTCCATTTATTTGCCCGCCTCCGTTCCTGTTAAAAAGTAGATGGTATCAATTTCGATTTTTTTAGCAACTGCGATGATTTCTTCTTTCGTTACATTTTGCATTTCTTGCAGCCATGTATCAAGATTAATATTTGCATCGGCCACAACATTATGATAAAGAATTTCAGTTAACCCTCTTGATGTATCGATCGTCTCGAGGATTTGATTTTGGATGACAGCTTTGGTTTGGACGAGTTCTTGGTCTGTAAAATCACCATTCCTCATTGCTTCTAATTGATCATGAATAATTCCAACTGCCTGATCATAATTCTTCAAATCAATTCCTGACATAACCATCATTAAGCCTTTATGACTTTCGAGACGGCTTGCTGCATAATAGGCAAGACTTGCTTTTTCACGTACATTTATAAATAATTTAGAATGCGAAAACCCGCCAAATATACCATTGAACACTTGCAAGGTAAAATAATCTGGGTCCCCATAGACGATGTTTGTGCGATAGCCAATGTTTAATTTTCCTTGTTTTACATCTTGCTGCTCTTTCACTTCATTTACTTGTCTATTTAAGTTTACCTTTTCTTGTACTAATTTTTTCGGTGCTCTATCCTCAAACTTTAATAGGTCTGATGCAAATTGCTTTACTTCTTCTTCATTAACATCCCCGATAATATATAAGTCCATTTCATCTGTTAAAAAGGCGTTTTGATAATATTCATATAAATTCTCTGCAGTAATGGCATCTACATCTGCGGCATCCCCGTTTACTTCTAAGGCATAAGGTTCCCCCTTACACATTTCTTGAATAAGGCGTACNNGTTTTTGTGTCCGTTTCTCTTTTTCGACGGTGTCTGGATCAAAAGCATTACCTTTAAGGTTTGGTTTTGTTAATATTTCCGCTAATAATTCAAACCCTTTTCTTAATAATGGGCTTGGATCACTTAAGAATTTTTCATTGGCAATTTCGATTGAAAAACTCATGATATGGTATTCACCTTTTTTAGATAAATCAACAAAAAGTGTCGCGCCATATAACTCATCAAGATAAGACCGAAGTGCTGTAGTTGAAGAATATTTTGCTGAACTGCTTTGCAATACTTGTGGAAGAAGTGCTCGTTTGGTTACATCTTCTTTAGTAAGCGGGGCTTTCATTTTCCAGATTAAAGTATTTGTTTTATATTTTTCTGTTGGGATCACATGAAGTCTATATCCTTTAAGTTCCGTTATTTTTTCTGTAGCTGTTGCCACATACATTCCTCCTTAACTGTTCAAAGGGTTCTACATTACAATATGTAAACATTTTTCTTTATATCATTTCCATTGGAAGAAAACCTATACTTATTACTATAATTTGGCAGGCTTGTATAATACAAGCGATATCACTTAATCTTTAATAAAAAGAACCCCTGGTATATTGACCAAGGGTTCTTCGTTGTAGATGATATTATCTGCTGCCTTTAATGTAGTGAGTACCAGATGCTTTTGGTGCATCGGCACGTCCGATGAATCCTGTTAGTGCTAATATTGTTAACACATAAGGAGCTATTAACAAATATACGTTTGGAATTTCTTTTAAGAATGGTAAACTTGAGCCAATGATACTGATACTTTGTGCGAAACCAAAGAATATTGCAGCACCTAATGAGCCAAGTGGATGCCATTTCCCGAAAATCATTGCAGCTAATGCCATGAAACCTTGACCACTGATTGTTGAGTGGCTGAAGTTAGATGTAATGGATTGTGCATATACTCCACCACCAAGTCCACCAAGAGCTCCAGAAAGGATAACGCCGTAATAACGCATTTTGGTTACATTAATCCCCATTGTGTCTGCAGCCATTGGATGTTCACCGACTGAGCGAAGGCGAAGTCCAAATGGTGTCTTGGCAACAATGTACCAAACTATAATAGCAACAAGGATTGCAAGGAATGATGTCCAATACGTATTCTGGAAGAAAATTTTACCGATAACTGGAATATCTTTTAAAACTGGAATATCAATTTTGCTAAACCCTTTACTGATAATTCCCGTTTCACCTTTATCAAAAATAAGTTTTACCAGAAACAGAGTAAGACCTGTTGCAAGTAAGTTAATGGCAACACCAGAAACTGTATGGTCTGCACGGAAAGTAATGGCAGCGACAGCATGTAACATAGAAAAGAATGCTCCTGCAACCATTGCTATTAAAAGGGCAATCCAAGGTGTAGCACTGCCAAATGTATCAAATGTAAATAAGTTAAACACGATAGCTGAAAATGCCCCGATAACCATTAAACCTTCAAGTCCAATATTTACTACCCCAGAACGCTCTGAGAAAATACCGCCTAATGCAGTGAAGACAAGTGGAGCAGCCCATAGTAATGTGGATGGAACAAGAATCATTAAGATATCCATAAAACTCAACTTACTTCACCTCCTTCTTACTGATTCGGTCAAGAAATACTCTGATGAAATAACTTGATGCTACAAAGAAAACGATTAATGCAATGATGATATCAACTAATTCATTCGGTACCCCTGCTTCAAGCGGCATGTTTAACGCTCCTACTTTTAGAACACCAAATAATATTGCTGAGAAAAATACACCTAAAGCAGTATTACCACCTAGTAAAGCAACGGCAATTCCATCGAAACCTACGCCGGAGAATCCGCCCTTAACTGCGGCATATTCGAAAGTACCTAGTCCTTCCATAGCACCGGCTAATCCAGCAAATGCTCCGGAAATTACCATTGAAAGGATAATATTTTTATTAACGTTCATGCCGGCATATTGAGCAGCATGTTGATTAAAACCTACTGACCTTAATTCAAATCCTCTGGTTGTTCTTTCTAATAAGAACCACATAATAAAGCAAGATAAAATTGCAAGTAGAATACCCCAGTGAAGTCGTGAATAATCAGTTAGACTTTCTAACCAACCAGATCGTAAGGTTGCAGATTTATGAATAGGACCGGAATTGTCCCCGTGGTTTGTTATAACATTTCTAATTAGATAATTCGATACATGTAAGGCAACATAGTTCATCATAATGGTAACAATTACTTCATGGACACGAAAACGAGCTTTTAACAAACCAGGAATAAATGCCCAAAGCGCACCTGCAACGATTGCTGCTAAGATAGCAAGCGGTAAATGAATTACACGAGGAAGATCAAAAGCTACCCCAACCCAAACTGCTGCTAGCCAGCCTACTAAGAATTGTCCCTCAACACCGATATTAAACAAGCCTACTCGGAAAGCAAAAGCAACAGCTAATCCGGCTAATATATATGGGGTAAACTGTCTTACTACTTCCCCAATGTAATAGATATCTCCAAATGCTCCATTCCAAAGTGCTATAAAGGCCGCTAATGGATTGTACCCACTAACTAACATAATTATTGTTCCAACAAGAATGCCTAATAGTACAGCAATAATTGGTGTTAAAATACTTCTCACCCGTTTAGACATGAGTTCCTTCACCCGCTTCCTTTCTACTCGATCCAGCCATCAACAATCCAAGTTCCTGCTCAGTTGTTTCCTTAGGATTTACGACTGCAACAATTCTCCCCTCGTAAATAACAGCAATACGGTCACTGACATTCATAATTTCATCTAATTCAAAGGACACCAATAAGACGCCTTTGCCATTATCACGCTGTTCAATTAAGCGTTTATGAATAAATTCAATCGCTCCTACATCCAGTCCGCGCGTTGGCTGTGCTGCAATCAGTAAATCAGGGTTTCTATCAACTTCACGTCCAATGATAGCTTTTTGCTGATTTCCTCCCGATAGGGCACGTGCCAAAGTATATTCACTTGGTGTACGTACATCAAATTCACTAATTAATGTTTTTGCTTTTTTATAAATTTCCCCAAAATTTAGGATTCCGTTTTTAGAGAATGGCTTCTTGTTATAGGTTTGCAAAACCATGTTCTCACCAATCGGGAAGTTTAACACCAACCCATGCTTGTGACGGTCCTGGGGAATATGACCTACACCAGATTCGGTAATTTGTCTTGGTGTATGATTGATCAATTCTTTTCCATTTAATTTCACACTGCCACTTTCAGATTTACGTAAACCAGTAATAGCTTCAATAAATTCTGATTGTCCATTACCATCGACACCAGCGATTCCGACAATCTCACCAGCACGAACAGTAAGATTCAGGCCATTAACAACCGTAACACCACGCGTGTCTTTTACAACCAAATCCTTAATTTCAAGGACATCTTGTTTTGGTGATGCTTCTTTTTTATCAGTTTTAAAAACAACTTCACGTCCTACCATTAAGCTTGCAAGTTCATTTGGATTTGTTTCACTTACTGTGACTGTTCCAATTCCTTTACCTTTTCGAATGACTGTACAGCGGTCTGAAACTTCCATAATCTCTTTAAGCTTATGGGTAATGAGAATAATAGATTTACCTTCTTTTATAAGCGTTTTCATAATTTGGATTAATTCTTTAATTTCTTGTGGTGTCAGCACAGCTGTCGGCTCATCAAAAATCAGAATTTCTGCACCGCGATATAGCGTTTTTAAGATTTCCACACGCTGTTGCATTCCCACGGAAATATCGGAAATTTTCGCCTGCGGGTCGACAGATAAGCCGTAACGTTCAGAAATTTCACGAACTTGCTGTTCAGCTTTTTTAATGTCGATTTTCCCTGCAGATGTAATTTCTCTTCCTAGAATAATATTTTCGGTAACTGTAAATGTGTCAACTAGCATAAAGTGCTGATGGACCATCCCAATTCCTAGATCGTTAGCGATATTAGGATTTGAAATATTAACAGGTTTCCCTTTAACACGGATTTCACCTTTCTCTGGTTGATATAAACCAAAGAGCACATTCATCAAAGTGGATTTACCCGCACCATTCTCTCCAAGCAAGGCATGGATTTCACCCTTTTTTAATTGAAGGGTTATGTTATCATTCGCAACAAAGCCATTAAACTCTTTACGGATGTTAAGCATTTCAATTACATATTCCATCATTTCTCACTCCCTGTGATAAGGTAAAAGGAAAATTTGACCAGTAGTAGTAAGAGGTCAGACCTTTCCGAATTTTAAAAAAACAGGGAATCCCTCCCCACTGTAATCCTAAATGAAATGTAGAATGACCATTCTACGCTTCAGTTAAGATTCATTAGAAAGGAATAAGCGAGCAAGTATGATGTCCCGCTTATTCCACATTAAAATTATTTTGCACTAAAGTTCTTTAATTCATCACGAGTTCCTGGAACTTTTACAGCACCAGACTTAATCTTATCAACCCATTCTTTTACAGCAGCTTCAATATCAGCTTTTTTATCTGCTTTCGCATTGACTGGTGCTAAGCCTACGCCATCTTCAGCTAAACCATAAACGATAGCTTCGCCGCCAGGGAAGTTTCCATCCATTGCTTTCTTTGATAAGTCTTGAACTGCAACATCAACACGCTTAAGTGCTGAAGTAAGAACTACATCTGGACCCATGTCGTTTTGGTCGCGGTCTACACCAATTGCCCAAATTTCTTTACTAGGATCTTTTGCTTTTCTGTCAGAAGCTTCTTTGAAAAGTCCGTTACCAGTACCACCCGCTGCGTGGAAAACTACGTCTGCACCAGAAGAATACATTTTAGAAGCAATGTTTTGTCCAAGTTCCGCTTTATCAAATGCCCCAGAATATTGAACATCTACTTTTACCTCTGGTTTTGCAGCCTTAACACCAGCTAAGAATCCAGATTCAAAACGTTCAATAACAGGGATTTCCATACCACCAATGAATCCGATGTGGTTAGATTTTGTTTGAAGAGCTGCTGCTACACCAGCAAGGAAGGCAGCTTCTTGCTCTTTGAAAAGAACGGTTGCCACGTTTGGTTGTTTAACTTCAGCATCGATGATGGCAAAGTGTGAATCTTTTTGTTGTTTCGCGATTTCTTCAACAGCAGCCTGCATTAAGAAACCAATTCCGTAAACTAAATCAAAGTCTTGACGAGCAAGAGTGTTTAGGTTTGTAGAATAATCCGCATCAGATTTTGATTGAAGGTAATCATATCCGCCTTTACCCTTTGATAATCCGTTATCTTTACCGAATTTTTGAAGACCTTCCCAAGCAGATTGGTTAAATGATTTGTCATCAACACCGCCAACATCAGTAACCATTGCTACAGAGAAATCATTTTTCTTTTCTCCGCCTTTTGATGTATCTTTGTTTGTATCACTTTTTCCACATGCTCCTAATAGTGTACCAGCAGCTAGAACTAGTGATAATGCTGTTCCAATTTTACGCTTTTTCATGGTATTGACCCCCTATGAATATGGATTGATTTAGTAAAAATGTTTGTGTAGCAAGACTGATTGCGTTTTCAAGATGGTTAAAAATTTTTAAATTCTTTTCCTTAAAACATGAAAACTAAACTTGTCCGCTTTAAAATAGTTTACCGAAAATAGGATAGGTTCATCCATTTCATCAAAATGCATTTGTTTTAAAACTAACAAAGCAGTTTCAGGTTCGCATTCTAGAATTGGGGAAATTTTTTCATGATAGCCTAATGGCTCGATTTGAGCAACCGCGTATGTAATTCTTCGGTTCGCTTCTTCTTCCAAAATATGGAATATTGATTCTTCTGCATGGGAAAATGTTTCCGGCAGAATACGTTTGGGTACCTTGTCAACGCAGTAGACGACTGGTTCCCCATTGGCGGTTCTAACCCTCTCCATCACGAAAATCTCCTCATCAATAGAACAGGAAAAACGACGAATATCCTCTTCGGTAGCATCTTGTGTTGATGAACTAAGGAAAATTGTTCCTGGAGTCATTCCAGCTTGTTTGATCATGGCTGTTACACTATTAAGTTGTTCTATCCCTGAAGTAAACAAAGGCTTTACGTTAACAAAAGTACCTACGCCATGGCGTCTAATGATAACATTTTCTTCTTCGAGGATCCGCAATGCTTCTCGAAGGGTTGCCCTGCTCACACCAAGCTGTTTGGCAAGATCAAACTCAGATGGTAATTTCTCTTTTTCTTTATATACCCCATCTGCAATATCTTGCTTTAGGTGATCGATAACTTGTAGGTATAAATGCCGGTTATCTGATTTTATAGACATGCTGATTCCTCCAGCCTTTTCCTTAGACATCAGACATCTGATATCATTTCTACTAATCGAAATTTATATTAACACTTTTTTTTGAATAAATAAATAGCTATTTATAAATTTTGTCGATAATGGGTGAAGGTTCTGTCACAAATGTATCAAGGTAATTT
>NZ_JBALSN010000179.1:0-17760 GCF_036966985.1 Neobacillus drentensis
CGATAGGAAGGTAAATTTAATATTCTTAAAGAATTTAAAAAATAATCACAACAATGGTCTATTAAATATAGGTATCATAAAGAAAAAGCGATATTGCATATGGGTCAATGAATGAAAATATTGGAAGCGAATTTAGAAGGAAAATCAAGATGATTATATTTTTAAGATGCAATCGAGTGATTCATGCGAAGCAACAAAACTTTGAAGAAGTCCGTGCGCTTTCCCAGTGCTAATTACTTGCAACAGGTATGAGGAATACATTAGCAAAAAGGGAGGAAATGGTGGAAACTCTAGATATTCGGAGCAGGGTATTTGGACCTAATGAATAGGATCAAATGGTAGCCAAAAAGAGTATCCTTGGCTACCGTAAGTTTGGCAGTTGAGACAATCTTTTATCAATATTTCCTGTTAGCAACAGGAGCAGAATCGATAAAATGACATAGTAGGGGATGTCCCACCAGACTAGACTTCGTAGTATTCCGGCTCCAATAAGTACTAGATTTACTCCATACATAAGGAAACCAGTGAAAATATATTTGATCCAATTCCTTTTTAAGTTAAGTTTCGTCATTAGACAATAATAAAGACTGTCACATACATAGAAAATGGCTCCCAAGGCAATCGAGTCACGACCAGAATTTTCAAACCAGCCAGGGGAGTAAATTCGATTTGAGAAAAAAATGATGGGCAGAATATGTGCACTTGCAGAGATTGAGCCAGTTATCAAATAAAGGATCCAATAATGTTTGAACCCATTTGAAGGACGTAAAATCCATTTATAATAAACTTTAGCAGTAGCAAAATAGAATGGGAGACCTATACCTGTATAAGCTAACCTCCACCAATTATGAGAATAAATATGAAGCTTTAAAAATAACCATTCAATTCCTACAAATAATCCTGAGAATAAGATCATCCATATCCAATTTAAATGAAAAACAGCTATTAGGGTGGCCACGATTGGTAAAGCGAAAGCATTTGACACAAATGCGCCCAAATTGTTGTCATAGAATTCATTACTCTTGATAAAATTAGGATTATAATCATAACTGGCTAAGAAATTATAAATGGCAGTCTCAATCAGAAAAGCTCCACCTATTTTGGTTAATAATAGGAATAGAGATTGAGTATTTCTTTTTTTGATGAGTACAAAACTAAATAAACTAATGCTTAAAATAAGTAAAGCATAATACCAATATGAATTATGCATAACATTCACTCCGATTAACTCGATTGAATTAGTTTGTTCCCAAGAATGAAAATTATGCAATTCCTGCCAATACAAAAAACCACTAAGAAAATATTTTTAGTGGTTTTTAATTATCAAAAGGGTAGTAAAGTCATCTTCACGAATTTTAATAAAAGGAGATATAAACCTTTAGAGGAACAATAGAGGATGATGGTCACTCTGAAAGGAAGAAAACAATGAGGTGAATAGATTGTACCAATTTAAAGAAGGACAAGTGGTTAGAACGGAATATTCAACCATTCCGTATACATGGATTCATCATGAGAAACCGAATAAAAGTATCTGCATCATGCTTCCAGGCTTAGGCTATACTACTCAGCGGCCGCTTTTTCATTATGCAACCGGGGTTTGCTTGGATGAAGAAATAGATATTCTCCATGTTAATTATCAGTTTAATAAGAACCAACACTTCGCGACGCTTAGCAAGGAAGAACAGGTTCGTTGGATGTATGAAGATGTAGAGGCTGTTATCGAAGAAATCTTAGGTGACACAAATTATCAGCAATGTTTTCTCCTAAGTAAATCGATTGGAACAATCCCTATGGCCATAGAGTGGATAAACAGAAAGTTTATTCGAAATTCATTTGGCATCTGGTTAACACCGCTATTTAAAGAGGACTATGTTTATGAAACACTTTTGCAAACGGAACTGCCTTCTTTATGTATCATTGGTGAGCAGGATCATCATTTTATTGATGAGCGGGTTACTTCACTAAATAATAATGAACTTGTCACCACAGTTATTATTCCAGGAGCTGAACATAGTCTAGAGCTGCACGGGGATGTTTTCGCAAGTATTGATGCTATCAAAAAAATCATGGAGTCTGTTCAGGAATTTATCAGGAATCATAAGATTTGAAACGATTTTGTTTGGTTACTTTTTGAAAAAAATCTATCTCGAGGTCTCCTGAAAAGTGACCTTGACGACTTTTTCTGTCTCTTTATTAAATTCAATATTGACGAAAACACCGAATTCTTTATTATTATCTTTTAACCAAAGCTTGAACTTTTCGGTGGAGGTTTGCGGTCCACTTGTTCTTCCAATGTGAAGATAATCTATTATTTCTGCATGCGGATACTTTTCATGGGTTTTCTGCAATGCCAAAGTACCCCACTTTGCATAGGGAGGTATTGGTTTTTGCTGGGCTGATGCTCTATTCATTCCTGTCAATGAACCTATACTACTTCCGAAGACAAACGTGATAACAAATAAACTAATTAGTAGTTTTTTCATGATATACCTCTCTTTGTTTTTACTCTTATCATTTCAATTTAAGTAATAATTTATGTAGAAATTCAATCCAAATACGAATTATTAGAAGGACGGGGATTTATTTTGGAGATTAAATTATTAACTGCATCTGATGCAGAGAACTATTGGGAACTCCGATTAGAAGCACTTAAGCAAAATCCAGAAGCTTTCTTAACAAGCTATGAAGATGCGATAAAAAGAGAAAACCCGATTCAACAAGTGGCTCGAAATTTCAGCGCAGAAGGGAACTATACTTTCGGAGCCTTTGATAACCATAAACTGGTTGGAGTAGTCACGTTATTGCACGAGACTGCGGAGAAAATCCGGCACCGTGCCAATATTTTTGCGATGTATGTTACACCTAATAAACAAGGTTTAGGTGTGGGGAAAGCATTAATGATGGAGGCTATTAATAAAGCACAGTCGATTCATGCGATTGAAAAAATAAATTTATCTGTCATGGCCAGCAATGAAAAAGCGAAGCAACTGTATAGTAAATTAGGTTTTCAAGTGTATGGAATGGAGGAAAACGCTCTAAAAGTTAATGGTGTCTCTTATAGTGACCTACATATGGTGTTACATTTGAAATCAGAGAAGGAAAAATTAATTTTCAATGGTAAACATGTCTACATTCGACCATTTTCTGAAGAAGATGTAGTGCCGCTCCTCCAATTACAAACAGACAATCGTCGTTTTTTTGAAAAATTTTCAATGGAACGCAGTGAGGATTTCTATAAAGTAGAGACTCAACTAAAGCGAATCGAGACGTATCAAGAGGAGTCCAACAATGATCTGAGCTATATGTTTGGAATTTTTACAAATGAGGGCAGATTAATTGGAATCATTCATTTATTTCATGTACTAAGAGGCTCACTTCAAAGTGCGTTCATCGGTTATTTTTTAGATGAAAAGCATAATGGGAGAGGCTATACGACAGAGGCGGTTAAATTACTGGTGGAATATGCATTTAAGGAACTGAAATTACACCGGATAGAGGCCGGCGTCATGCCGCACAATATTGGCTCCATTCGGGTATTGGAGAAATCCGGTTTTCATAAAGAAGGATTAGCGGTGAAAAATGTGAAGATAAACGGGAAATGGGAGGATCATCAGGTATTGGCGATCATTAATCCGAATGATTAGGAGCTTAATATGGAGAGGTCCCGGTTAGAGGACCTCTTTTTGGGTTTATGATATAATAATGTCACGAAGGTAAATTGTTTTAATACCTGTATATTATGATAGGGGGCAGAGGTAGAATGGATAACAATCAAATGATGCCAACCGAAATTTCGATAAAAAATAAAAAACATATGGTAAAAGGGAATGTAATAAGGACCGCCGTATTTGCACGTAGTAAGGTAATCGAACTTGGTACGGAAGATCAAGAAAGGTATTATCTTATTTTTTATAAAAATTCCCTTATCTTTGGTGGAAAGCTCGACCAAGTCGAGAAAGGAACATTTATAAATAAAGCAAATCATGAAGGTATTATTATTGAATCTCCGCATCCAATCTTACGTGCATTAATCCCCGAAGAAACCGTAACTATTCCCAATAAAAGCAACCTTTTTTCGCAACTCCAACTCCATTACTCACCACAGGAAATGGTCTATGTTTTAACCACACTTGACTCTTTTTTTGAAAAAGAACAACTGATCAAGGCTATTGACAAGATCTTCTTCCACTTTAGAAGAAACGGTAAATTTCTAAAATCCTTTCAAATCCTTCAGATGTTAGCTGATTTCGCACCAACCTTAAAATCAGCACAAGAACGTTTGGCCGCCCAAGAATTTAGTTCCTACCAGCATTTTTACCATTCCTCAAGTTTACCTGAAATCCTATTTAAGGACCCTCTATATGTAGAATTACATTGCTTCAAAAATCGAACCAATCCAGAAGAACGTAAATGTTTAGAAGAAATCGTGAGTAAACAAGACGGTTTAGTTGAGTTATTGCTATGGTTAGATCATGCAGAGAAACTTAAAGAGACTATATCCATCGAAAAGTATACGAGCAGCGCGTTACGCTTTGTGACGATGGAAGAATGGATGCTGATTTTGGCTCAACTGAATATCAATCCGTTTCAAGTACTGCCAGATTCAAAATCCGTCATCAAAAAAATGCTTCAAACAGGTAATTATGAGAAAGCTGCCCTATGCTTATTAAGGTTTATCGATGACCTGCCAGCCTCCTACAATGCCAATCTCCTTATAATATGGGATCATTCTGACCCGACATTTGTCATAGAACATTTTGATGAATTTATTAAATTGTTGCAGCACTTGCCACATTCAGAAAAAACTAAGCGCTTTGAACAAAAGGTTTTTCAATGTGCTGAAATCCTTCTTAAAGAGCATGACCTTAAAACAGTTTATGAACAACTCATCGCTATACAAATGATAATCCCTGGACTAGAAGTGATTAAAAAGATAAGTGAAATGGTTGGATTATTAGAGAATCCCGATCGAATGATGGAATTAGGTGATTATTATGCGGAGTTTAAACAATTTGACAAAGCGATCGATTGTTTCTTTTGGGAAATGGAACTCCAACCGCAAAATCCTGCTCCTGTTCGGAAAATCAGTAAAATGTATCAATCAAAAGGGATGATACAAGAAGCAGCTGCCTATCAAAAGGTACTTACTCAATTGCAAAGTAATCAAGAAACTGGATGATGTCCTAGCTCTTTAAAAATAGCAACACAAGCAAGGGTCATCAGAAGAGTTAATCTGATGACCCCTTAGTGTTTGATATACGATTTGATCAATCAATCATAATCTGTTCTTCACATCTTCTCTAATTAGTTCAATGATATTTTCGGATAAATTAGCAGGCAGAGAGTTACCTGCTTTAAAAACCCAAGCATTAACAACTTCGAGGTCTCCTTTTTTAAACGTTATACTATAATCCAGGTTTTGGTAAGTAAAATCAGCGGTTACTTCTTCTTGATCATACGCCTCTTCATCAATAATCATATTAGAAATTTCATAAGGTTTCACTTTACAGGCTCCTTTTGTATCAATCTTCTATGTAAATAGGGTTAACTTTAAAAATTTGTTTATTCAAAAGGAGCCACAAAAACTACTATATTTCACTTTAATATATTAATTAAGAATATGATAAAATGGGGATGGAGTGAATGGAGGTTGGCAGCAATTGATTACTATCTATAAAATCCTTGTTTTCATACATATTTTTTCAGCCATCCTAGGGATGGGGCCAGGGTTCATATTAACAACCGTGGTCAAATCTGGAAAAAACATGACTGAATTAAGACATTCATATAAGATTAGACATAAGTTGCATATTTTTGTCATGATTGGCGGCACGCTTTTATTAATTACAGGGCTAAGTATGGGGTTCCTTAACCCAAGCCTATTCAAGATGGGATGGTATGTAACAAGTCTGATTCTCTTTTTGGCAGCCCTTGCCATTGGTCCGCTTGTCCTATCGCCAAGGTCAAAACCCGTAAAGGCACTTTTAGAATCTCATAAAGGCGAAGAGATCCCAGCGGAATATTGGCGTTTATCAAAAATACTCTTTCAATTTGAAAACCTTGAAAATATCATCTTTTTAATCATCATCTCCTTAATGATTCTGAAACCGTTCTAGAATCAATGGAACACGATTTAAACTGTAACGAACAGGAAAGGTATGGCACAGAGTTTGCCATACCCTTCTTCGAGTACAATCATACATCTGAATATAAATAGGATAGTACGGCAGGAATTCTTTTTCTAAAGAATAAATAAGCATGTTCCGCATCCTCAATCAGCTGAAAGTGGAGGTCCGTTATTTTCCCGTTCAATACCTCATATACACGATTGGTAAGATCAAGAAAGACTTGATTCATTTCTTCATCCGAACCCACTTCTCTTGTGCCAAAGTCCATATAAAACTTTTCGATTTTAGATAAGTCTGAGATTCTCAATAGGTTTTCGATTTCCTCTTGATTTCGATAAAATCCAGGTGATAAAGCTGCGATTCTTTTAAAAATATGTGGATAACGGCAGGCAGCATAGGTGGAGATTAATCCACCTAATGATATTCCAGCTATCGATGTATGATTTTCAATGGTCCGGTAATTCTTATCAATTAACGGTTTCAGCTCGCTCACAATAAAATCTATATATTCTTCACCTCGGCCGCCAGATGGACTTGCGTAGCCTAAGATTTGTTTGCTTACCTCTCCATGTCCCCATGGACAGTATTCGTTGACTCGTTCTTCACCCTCAGGATTTAGATCAATCGCAACGACAATAATCTCAAGCCCACTCTTATCCAAGTAATCTTTCATTCCTAAAGATACTCCTTTAATGGCCCCTTCATCTTCAAAGACATTCTGTCCATCATGCATATACAGTACTGGGAATCTTTTATTCTCCTCTCTGTAACTATTAGGCAAGTATACTCTAATCAGTCTTTCGTGTTTAAAAGAGCTCATATAAACAGGGAATTTTTCTAACACGATTCTCCACCACCCACATTCTGAATTTTCTATAATAAGAATTTACCATAATTTTCATTAAACTCGTTAAACTTTATTTAGAAATTGGATCAAAGTTTTTCGATGAAAAAAGATTTGGTTATAGTCAATAACAAGTTTTGAAGTCTAGAAGACTTCTCTAGATATATTATATTTTTATTGATCCTATGAGTTTAGAATATTGTAAATTTACCCAAACTAATAAGAGGTTCATGTGATTTTCGTTGGTTTACACCATATGACAAACTTCGCTATTGATTCTTCGAATTGAATCGAGTAGTATGGAAACTACGATAAATGAAAGGGTGACCATCAAGCCAATGATTCACTAAACCTATTAAAAGAAAAAAATTCGGATAATCATACGAACATATTTCTGGATAGGGTTAGTGCGGGCTTTTATAGACAAAGGGGAGTAAAAGGTACTTGGTGTACTGTGCCCTTTTGCTGCATAAGTACCTCCTGTCCAGATGAATGGATAAGGAGGTTTTTTTATGGAAGAAACAAAAACAAACATTACCATGGGGGACTTATTCAGAAATCGAGTAATACGCACCATTTTGCTCTCGACATTATTCTTACAAATTGGTATATGGGTACGTAACTACTCCATTTTATTATTTGTAATTGAACAGACAAATGAAGACCCCGTTGCGGTTTCACTGATCTCTGTTGCAGAATTCGCGCCAATCTTTCTATTTTCCTTTATTGGAGGCACTTTCGCAGATAGATGGCGGCCGAGACGGACGATGATTTGGTGTGATTTCCTAAGTGCGGTGTCTATCTTTATTGTCTTGTTAACACTGGTATTTGGGGGCTGGAAGGTTATTTTCTTCGCAACACTCGTGTCATCGATCCTTTCACAGTTTTCACAGCCTTCTGGAATGAAACTTTTCAAGCTTCATGTAAAGGAAGAACTAATTCAAATGGGTATGTCGATGTACCAAACGGTGTTTGCTCTCTTTATGATTTTAGGTCCAATTATCGGAACTTTTGTGTATCAGCATTACGGTATAAATGCAGCAATTGCGATTATGGGGATTGCTTTTATGCTTTCAGCAGCGATTCTGTTTATGCTTCCACCTGACCGGGAAATTGAGGAAAACACTGAGAAAACGACACTTATGGACGAAATGAAGGCAGGATTCCGTTATGTTTGGAACAGTCGGGCGCTAACCTTGCTTGGCGGCTGTTTTGCAGCAGCTGGTTTAGGGCTTGGACTGACGCAGCCACTTTCTGTTTTCCTTATTACGGAAAGACTTGGTTTGCCAAAAGAGGATCTGCAATGGTTGATGGCAGCATTTGGAGCGGGGATGATTTTAGGTGGGGGCCTAACAATGGGCTTAGCTAAAAAGACTCCTCCACAAATCTTGCTTGCCATTGGAATGAGCGCCTCGGCCTTAGGATTTTTTGTGATGGGGCTATCAGAACAATTGTGGCTGACATTGACGGCCCAATTTATTAGTGGTTTGTTTATGCCTTGTATTCACATTGGAATTAACACGATGATTTTGAAAAATACAGAAGAAGCTTTTATCGGGCGAGTCAATGGCATATTAAATCCGATGTTTATGGGGACTATGGTTATTACCATGACAGCGAGCGGTTGGCTGAAGAAAACCACTTCTTTGGTAACGATGTACGAATTATCGGCCCTGCTTTTTATCGTAGGAGTAATTATCCTCATTCCACTCTTCAAGAATTCCGTTAATCTTTTGAAAAAGAGTGAGGAAGTATAAATTTTTAAAGCTGCCCTGTTTTCGAGGGCAGCTTTTTTACGGTTCGCACTATTCACCCTTTACTAATGGGAGTGTAATGACTACTTGTGTTCCTTCATTTGGAATACTGTTGATTAAAATCTTCCCGCCATAGGAGTCGATAATCCGTTTGCAAACGGTTAATCCTAAGCCAGATCCATCTTTCTTGAGTGTGAAGAATGGGTTAAATGCTTGGTTGATTTGATCTTGCTTCATTCCCACTCCGTTATCCGTGACGGTAATTAAACATTGTTCTGCCTGTTTCTCAAGAGCGATAGAAAGTTTGCCTCCAAAAGGCATGGCCTGCAAAGAGTTTTTTGTTAAATTAAGAATGACTTGCTTTAACTGATCTTTGACACAAGAAACGGGTAGATTTTCCTTAGAGTAATTAATAGTTAACTCCACATTCATAAAATTAGCTTCGGAATGAATGATTGGCTCGATTTCAGTCAGAATGGTATTGACATTATCAGTTTTAAGCGTATGAGCAGTGGGCTTCCCTAGTACAAGCAATTCACTAACAATGACATTGATTCGATCGATTTCTGTTTGGATCACTTCGAAATAGGATTGAGCCTTTTGATCGAGATATTCCTCGCTTAAAAGTTTTATTAATCCTTTTATACCGGTTAACGGATTTCGTATTTCATGAGCTGTACTTGCCGCAAGCTTCCCGATTAATTCTAGTTTATGATGTTCTGTTTGAGCATTTTCCCTTTGCACTTTCTTTTTTAAAAGAAAGTATTGGGCCCATAAAAAGACGATATTGGAAATGGTTAAAAAAATCATCAAATATTTAACAAACGGTTTCCAAAAAGCTAGTCCATTTTCCGATTGGACAAAGACTGAAATTTTCCAATGAACATTGGCTATTTTCATACTGGATTTTACCGAGTTCTTTTCAGGAAGGGAACCTGCTTTAAATAAAACCTTGTTTGAATCATCGGTGATAATGACCATTTCACCATTAACCAGGTTTTTAATGGCTGCTTCAATTTTATCTGTACGTAAACTGGCAACAAGCACACTCTGAACTTTTCCATGATCGACAATCGGAGTAGCAATTGTGATGATTTGCCTGCCAGTAACTCGGCCAATATGTACGTCCGAAAAACTTGTTTTCTCCGTTTGTATGGCACGCTGAAAATAAGGTTGATCGTTTATATTCACATTTGTAGAATTTGTATTCGTACTGATTAATAAGTCACCTTGGCTGTTTGTCCAAAAGAAACCAGATAGACGAGGATCTTTCCCTGTTGTTTCCCGAAGTAATTCTTCCAAATTAGTTAGGCTGGTGTTCTGAAACTTAAGCGAAGTGGCGAGCATTTCTAATCTGCCAACCGTTTCGTTAAATAAATTTTCTATGTTCATTGTGTGGAAGGTGGCATATCGTGAGGCTTTATTTTTATTTTGTGCTTCCAAAATTTTTACTTGGTGTTGTGCTAACACCGAACTAACGGCCAAAGCGGGGATCAAAGTGAGAAGTAGATAAAGTAGAAATTTTTTCTTCAGGATGGACGATAAAACACGAATGAAAACCAAGTGGAATCTACTCCTCATAATGTTGTATATCATTATTCTACTATTTTTTAAAGCAATAAAATATATTTTTTGTTGTTTATTTTTGGTAATATTTCTTCCTCCTTATTCTGTACAAATTTTAGATAAAATTATTGGAAAAAAGTTTTGTGTGTATATCATAAATGTCCTCATTTGGTGGATTCTAATACCAAATGGATCATTCATACTATGGAAAAAAGAGGTACAAAATGGAAGATAAGACAAAACTTCGCTTAACAGCCGCCGAGATGTCTACGTTGTGGACTCAATATTTGAGTGACACTCTAGCTGTTTGTGTGAGCAGCCATTACTTGGAGAAAGTGGAAGATGAGGAAGTACGTCCGGTTATTGAATTTACTTTAGAAGTAGCTAGAGGCAATATTTCGATAATGGAGGAACTGTTTATAAAGGAGGGTTTCCCTGTTCCGGTGGGCTTTACAGAACAAGATGTAGTCCCGAAAGCTCCCAGACTATTTTCAGACACTTTTGTTTTATTGTTTTATCGTAATATGTCTATACTTGCCATGACTGCAGGCAGTGCTGCTCTAGGATTGGTAACACGTCCAGATTTGGTTATCTTTTTTAAACGTATATTAAATGCAGCGGTTAATCTTCAGGATTTGACCAGGGATCTTATGTTGAAACAAGGAACATACATTAAACCGCCTTATATCTCCACACCAGATAATGTGGATTTTGTAAAAAGAGATCATTTTTTGGCTGGCTTTTTCGGTCATAGGAGACCGATTACTTCTATAGAAATCACGCATTTATTCTTAAATATTCAAACTAATATGATTGGGAAGGCATTAATAACAGGGTACGCTCAGACGGCACAGGATAAAGAGGTGAAGCAATTTCTGCAAAAAGGAATTCAAATGGCACAGCAACACGCAGATTTATTTAGTGATATATTAAAAAAGGAAGATCTTCCTGCTCCAATGAGCTGGGATTCAGCTGTTTCCGATTCCACCTCAACCGTTTTTTCGGATAAACTCATCATGTTTAATGTATCAACGATGATTGCTGCAGGAATCGGTAATTATGGAATGGCCGTGGCAGCAAGTCCAAGAAGGGATATTGGCCTTAAGTATGCAGCATTAATTCCAGAAATAACACTCTATGCAGAAGCAGGAGCGAAAATTATGATCAAAAATGGATGGATGGAGGAACCTCCTCAATCAGATGATCGTGATGTTTTAATAAAAAGTTAGGGTAATTTAGTTCAACATTCTATATTTAATGGTAACCGTCGTGGTTTCAATGGCGGTTTTTTCTTGTACACGTCACCATATAATGACAACATTTGATACTATATAGTATCACATCTAAAAAATTAGAAACTTTTGGTCGGGTACAAGTTGAATTAAAGTAATCTTTAAGCACTAAATAAAAAGTTACAAAAAATAAAACAAAATTTAGCCTCCCAAAAATAATAAATCATTAAATTTTCCCAACGCTTCTGAGAACCCAGCGCTGGGATTTTTAATAGAATAGGTTATTTTCGCAAGTGCCTTCGCTGGTGCCTGACACCATGTCCCACACTTTTTCCCAATTATCCTAATAGATTCATCGTGTTATGATTATTTTGAAAATTATACACAAAGAGAAATTAGGAGGCGGTTGGCTATGAAAAAGAGAACATCACTTGTATTAGCATTGGGATTAACAGTGGGGTCTGTGCTGCCGATTACGGCTGCGGCAAAAACTGTTCCGTATAATGTTACGGTTCAGAAAGATGCAGCGCAGTTTGGTCAGGATGCAAAGGTTCATTGGAAACAAGGGCAATCTGTACCATCCTTCGTTCATGGAAAGTTATCTACCAAAGCTTATAAAGATAAAGATGCCATTAAGCAATTTTTAAAAGAAAATAAAGAGCTATATCAATTAGATACAGCTAAAGATTTAACTTTACTAGATGTTCAGACGGACGAACTTGGCAGCAAGCACTATAATTTTGTTCAATCTGTTCAGGGGATTCCAGTTGATGGAGCAAAGTTTAAAGTCCATACAGATAAAAATGGACTCGTTACAGCAGTCAATGGAGATGTGTTCCCAGAAGCATCCTCCTATTTCCAAGGGGCCCTGAAAGCACAGCTATCGAAGGATGCTGCCATTGATAAGTCTTGGAAATCTATTAAAGTAACCAAAGCGGAAACCCTAACCAATGCCGAGGCTGGTCCTACGGGTAAAAAGGTAGAGGATACCGTTGAAAAGGCAGAATTAGTGGTTTATAAGAATGGCGATCAATTTAATCTGGCTTACAAAACTAACCTACAATTTATTCAGCCATACCCTGCCAACTGGGTTGTTTATGTGGATGCCGTAAATGGGAATATCTTAAAGTCCTATAATGCTGTGGCAGATGGCACAGGGGTTGGTGTACTCGGGGATACGAAAACAATCAACACCTATTACTCAAGCGGAACTTACTATTTATACGATATTACCAAGCCGATGACAGGTGTCATTGAAACAAGGACGGCAGCAAATCAATCACGATTACCTGGTAATTATTCAGTGGATGCTGATAATAATTTCAACGCTACGGGCCAGCGAGCCGATGTAGATGCACACTACTATGCTGGGGTCGTCTATGATTATTATAAAAATACGTTTAATAGAAATAGTTTTGATAATAATGGTGCGACGCTTCGCTCGACGGTCCACTATGGCAGAAATTATAACAATGCGTTCTGGAATGGATCGCAAATGGTCTATGGAGATGGTGATGGTACAACTTTCCGTTCTTTGTCGGGTGCACTAGATGTTGTTGCTCATGAATTGACACATGCGGTCACTGAAAGAACGGCAGGGCTTCAATATCAATACCAATCAGGTGCTTTAAATGAGTCTATTTCTGATACGTTTGGAGTGTTCCTTGATAAAGGTGATTATTTAGTGGGCGAAGATGTGTATACACCTAATAAAGCTGGCGATGCTCTTCGTAGTCTATCAAACCCTGAACTTTATGGCCAGCCATCGACTATGAGCGGCTATGTAAATACAACCTCAGATAATGGTGGAGTTCACACAAACAGCGGTATTCCGAACAAAGCAGCTTATTTAACGATTTCAAGTTTAGGGACAGCCGTTGCTGAAAAAATTTACTATCGTGCACTAACAGTTTATCTGACTCCAACTAGTAATTTTAGTGGTGCCCGTGCAGCACTCCTTGCTGCAGCAGCAGACCTTTATGGATCAGGCAGCACACAATACAATGCCATAAAATCTGCTTGGACACAAGTAGGAGTAAACTAAACTATGAAAAAAGGTCAGCCATCAAAAAATCTGATGGCTGACCTTTTTATGGGTAAAAAATAGATTGGTGTCAGGCACCAATCCAAAATGGGAAGTTTAAGAAATGAGCTCTTCGAACCATTTCCTATTAAGTTATCTTTATAATAGTTAAAACATATGTAGAACTTAGGGAGAACTTGTGTGGAAGTTGTGAAGATTATAAATGCCGCAATGTTATTGAGATGGCTTGCGCCCATTTAAAAAATCTCGCCTTTTGTTGGTGGATAAATTTTTTTCTTACAGGGTGTTGTTATTCCCTTTTTTGCAATATAATAAAAGTAAGGTGTTCACAAAATTGTCAAAATAACATTTATCGAACTTACATAAATAATAAATTTTCAGGGGGAAGACAGATGATTAGGGCGGCTATTGCTGGTGTAGTGGGTTTTGTACTTATTTTTATCGAATCGATGATTGTCATGAATCTAAAAGGCCTTGAAACCATTGAGTTTGGCGGAATAGCCCCATTTATTAATGTCTGGGCTATGAACTTCTTTTTCGTCTTTGCTATCCTTACACAGGTAACTAATTGGTACGTAAACAAGGAAAGCCTGGAAGAGGATAATAGCTTTTAAGAATTTCATATGAATAAAAAAGCTACACAATCTGGAACGATGTCCAAGATTGTGTAGCTTTTTTTGTTTCGTTTAAACGTTGTGATTTACGGCTTTATTCCCTTTAAATGCAGCCTTACGAATGAATGGGATTACCCAACGGTCAAGACCGATGCGACCGGCATTATAACCAGCGAATAAGATAATGGCTCCGATGAAAAGGTCAGTCGGAATATGAGATACTGTTCCTGCTAAGAAGAAAGAGAAGTTCATCACAAGACCAAAGAACATTGCAGCTGTTGTTAAGCATCCAAGAATAAGTCCAAGTCCAACTAAAAATTCGCCAAGTGGAACGATGGTGTTAAAAATATCAACGTTTGGTAAAGCGAAGTGTTGTAAGAAATCAACATACCAGCCATAAACTACGCTGCCGTCAGGTCCTTTAACGGGATTAGCAATTGCTCCTTTTAAGAATCCAGAAGCATCAAAACCACCTGCTAATTTGTGGTACCCAGCTGTTAACCAAGAACAACCGATATATAGGCGAAGGACTGTTAAAATTCCTGCGGCAACTTTGTTTTCTCTTAACCAATTTACTACCATGTGAAACACTCCTTGTTTAATAAGTTTTTTATTTGTTTTCTACATTGTTACTATAACAAACTTATTTCGATATTAGGGTAAATTGTTCAGTATTTCACATATTCGTAAAAAAGTTTTGAACAAATATTGAACAAACATCTTTTTTCATCCAGGCCCACGGGAAAAATCTGAAAAGATCATTATTAATATATAAAAAATGCTTGGAGAAGCTCCAAGCATTTTTCACTGATAGATAACGCTTATCCTAAATATTTTTCTAATGGTCTCCAATAATTTGCTCCCCATCCAGCCGCAAGATGTTCTCCTTCTGCTTCGGGAAAACCGATGTGATCGAAAACCAAAAGTGTTTTAGAGTCTTGTTCTTTAAGCTCAAACTTAGCGATAGAATAAACCCCTTCAGGCCAATTTGCTACGCGCCAAGCTTGAACAATACGTACTCCTGGAACTAGTTCAATATTTCTTCCAATAATCATACCGCCAAAGCATGAGAAAGTCCCACCAGCTTCAGGGCTGATTTCAACTGGAGCCCCTCCCGTAACTTCACTAAATTGCTTTGAATCTGTGAGTGCTTCGTAAATCTGGCCTGGACTTGCATTGAAAACTACTTCCTGATGAATTGTTTTAGACATTTGTTTCTCTCCTCATAAATAATATTTTTATAAAATATTAATGCATAGCTATAACGGACCAAGGGTCTACGCCTGGATCTCGTCCTTCGGCAAAATCTTTGATTCGTGGCATGTAATGGGTCCAACCTTGTTGATGAGAAGGGATTTCTTCCACTGGCAAGTCATAATGAGTTAATACTAGGTTCGTGCCATTTTCTTTCGGAGTCAGTTTGAATTCAACTTTACTTGAGCCAGGCGGCACGAGCTTTGATTTTTCCCAGCCCCAAGACATAACAATTTTTTCATAAGGTACAATTTCAACATATTCGCCCATGGCAATATCGCTGCCATTGACATCAATTCGATACTTACCACCGATTTTAGGTTCGAGCAAGATCTGTCTTCCCATCCAGCGAACCATTTTGTCGGCATCCGTAAAGAATGAAAATAATGTTTCTGGACGGGCTTCAATGAAAATTTCTTTGATAATTACGTCATTATTGGTCTGATTCATTATTGATTCTCCTTTCTTCCTCTTCTGCAGCTTCTTTCAGTCGAAGTAAACTATCATCCCAAAAACGGTCAATATACTGCTTTAACTCTGAGAATCCATCCCTTCTAATACCGTAGTACCGTTTTGTTCCGTCTCTCCGAACCACAACAAGGCCAGATTGTTCGAGAACTTTGAGATGCTGAGAGATTGCTGGAGCAGAGATGTCAAAATGTGAGGCAATTGCGCTGGAGGTAAGCTCTCCATCGCGAACGAGATATAAAATATCTCGTCGTCTAGGCTCTGCCAAAGCATGAAGGACTTTTTCAATCATGTTGTTATTTTAGCGTACACTTAATTAAGTGTCAACTTAATTAGTTGGTATCCATGTTAGTATTTTTTGGTACAGGAGATGAATATATGACTAAAAGTTGGAATTGAAATATTTTCCAAAAAAGAACTTGATAAAACTAATACTATTAGTTATTATAAAACTAACGATATTAGTTAAGGGGGATATGCCAGATGAGAATGATTAAAAATGGATATTTATATCAAGTCACATTCATGGCAAGTGTTTTTCCGGTCAACTGCTATTTAGTGGAGGAAACAGATGGGTTAACGCTAATTGATGCCGCACTAAGTTTTTGCACGAAGGGAATTATGAAGGCAGCGGAATCAATTGGAAAGCCAATTACCAAAATAGTACTAACACATGCTCATGAAGACCATGTCGGAGCATTGGATTCCTTAAAGGACTTGATGCCAGAAGTACCGGTTTATATTTCAATTCGCGACCACAGGCTAATGAATGGTGATCGGTCGCTTGATCCTCATGAGGCACAAGCACCGATTAAAGGCGGTGTGCCGAAAAAATTAAAAACGCGAGCAAATATTTTAGTGAAGGAAGGCGACTTGATTGGTTCGTTAACCGCAATCGAAACACCAGGACATACACCCGGCTCGATGTCATTTTTAGATTTGCGGACAAAGGCGTTGATTGCTGGGGATGCATTACAGACACGAGGTGGAATGGCGGTTGCGGGGGATATAGTTCCATGGTTTCCATTTCCAGCCTTTGGTACTTGGAGTAAAGAAACAGCTATAACTAGCGCACGTAAATTAGTGGGTTACCAACCAGAGTTACTTGCGGTAGGCCATGGGGAGATGGTGATGAATCCTGTAAAAGAAATGGAACAGGCCATCAAACATCTTGGACGAAAAATTGGATAGGGAGTCATGACTATGTCACCAAGACCAAAAATCGGTCTCGAATTATCATTTATTATCGAAGCAGCAGGAGAACTGGCCGACCAGCATGGGGTCCAGGAAGTTACCTTAGCAAACCTGGCTAAAAAACTAGGAATCCGTCCGCCTTCATTATATAACCATTTCGACGGATTGCCAGGATTACGAAAGAAACTGGCCATCTACGGAATCAATATGCTTTACGAAGTGATGGCAGATGCAGCAATTGGGGTGTCAGGCACCGAGGCAGTCCTGGCAGTTAGTCAGGCTTATGTAGATTTTGCCCGAAGGCACCCGGGAATTTATGAGGCAACCTTACTTGCACCAGATCCGGAGGATGTGGATGTGCAGCAAGCGGGAGCGAAAATCGTTGATCTTTCAGTCCGCATTTTGCAAGCCTATTATTTAGAAGGGGAACGTGCCCTGCATGCAGTCAGGGGCTTGCGCAGTATATTACATGGATTTTCAGCCTTAGAGCAAAAAGGCGGGTTTAAAATGTCATTGGATTTGAATGAGAGTCTCATAGTAATTATCAAGGCATTTCTTGCGGGAATCGGCGAGGGGGATTAATGTAGATATGAAGGTTAACAGTGCCCGTAGCTGTAGAAAAATATCTGTCATGGGCACTCTGGAAGGCTCACAGTGCCCGT
>NZ_JBALSN010000179.1:17943-37602 GCF_036966985.1 Neobacillus drentensis
CGATGGGCACTCTGGTGGACTATTCTCCGAGAGTATTCACATGAAGGTACATTTTGGAGATAGAGTCTTATGTCTTGCTTTGGTATAATGGGATAAAGTTTAGTATTAAGGGATGAGCATATAGATGAGATCTGAAAAATTGGGTTTAGTATTAGATGTTGAGACTACCGGTTTAGGACCAACTAAAGATGAAGTTATTGAACTTGCCTTAAAGTTATTTTCTTATCGAGCCGACACTGGCGAGGTAATCGATATTATCGAAGAAGATTCCTTTTTACGTGAGCCGCTCTCCCGTACAGCAAGGAACAATTATGACTCAGCGTATCGAGTTCATGGAATCCCATATGAACTGGTTCAAGGGAAAAGCTTTTATGATGTAAAAATAAAAACATACTTCCATCGTGCTGATTCAGTGTTTGCTCATAATGCTTCCTTTGACCGAAGCTTTCTTTATCATATGTATCCTGAAGTCAACGATCTGAAATGGTACTGTACGATGAGAAACATACCTTGGAAAAATTACGGCTTTCCAAATGGAAAATTACTGACCCTATTACAAGCACACAACATTACAGACTACCAAACACATAGAGCACTAGATGATATTACATACTTGTTGGAGCTGCTCAAGAAAACAAGTCCAAATGGAAACTATTATCTTCAAGAAGTGTTAGAAAAGTCCCCGATGAGAAAATATCAGCCAGCCGTATCACGTTCAAAAATGGGTTAAAAAAACTAATCAAGCGCTTGATTAGTTTTTTTGTTAGATTGTCAATAATGGTAAGAAATGTTCTAAAGGGTAGGTGGGTGTCTAATGTTTATTATTGGTGCAACACAAAAGGTTTTGAGAGAATTACAGATTACAGCAACAGAAGATGTCAAGGTTTCTAAAAGCCTGAATGAATGGCATTTAAATCTATTTAAAATAGGACGCTATCAATGTTTAATTCTAATTAATGACATTACACTTTATAGTGTAGTGATTCCGGGCGTCAAAAAGAAGGATCTAGCCAACATTGGGGCAGTGTTATCCTATCATTTAGCCGAGAATCTTTTAGCTGAAGGGATCGACCCTGTTTTAATTGAGAAATTTTTGGAGCAAGGAAATGAGATTGTTTTTACAAAAACTCATAATCGGAGTGTTGTTGGTGTCATCGTGGAAATAGTCAAATTCATTCAAATACAATATCCAACGGGAAAAGACATTCTAGCAGCAGACCCTGTAGCATTAAATAAAATCAATAACGATTTCATTTATTCTCCAACAAAATATGGTTATCCTAATAAAATGATAAAAGAAGAAATCACTGCTGTCTGTTCGTAACCTATTTCAGTTACTTTGTAAAAAGATTTATTGGATAGTCGAAAAGTTTGGAGTTTCATCGCATTTTAATCTACCTTTATAAATTTATTGGAACAAAAAGCCCGGTCACATAATGGACCGGGTTAATTGTTTACTTCCTTTATGAACGAATCTATTGTCTGCCCTCAGTGAAGATTTGGAAGGTTACACCAAACTTGTCGATTACACTTCCATATGCAGGGCTGAAAAATGTTTCTTGAAGAGGCATGGTTACTTGACCGCCTTGTTGCAGGGCTTCAAAGAATTTATGTGCTTGGTCTGCGTCGTTCGTTGAAATACAGATGGTCACTTGATTACCGCTTTGATGTGGTTGACCAGGGAAGGTGTCGGAAAACATTAGTTCTGTTTCTCCTACTTTAATCGTCGCATGACTTATACGGTCTTTCGCTTCAGCTGGTAGTGGAAAATCAGGGTTTTCTGGCATTTCTCCAAAAGATTGTGTAAAGAGAACCTGTGCATCTAAAGCTTTTTCGTAAAATTGAATGGCTTCCTTCGCATTTCCATCCATCACAAAATAGGGAATCAAACGTAATGTCATAATTAACCTCTCCTCAGTTAAAAAAGTATTTTTTGAGATATTTGCTCGGATATAATCCGTAGTGGACATCTTGATTAGAATGTCCCACTTCTTATTATTACCGATAATTCTATTATAAAACAGGGAACTTATGTTCGCAACAATAAAATAGGCAAAAATTGAGCCCGCAGGATAAATTTTCCCACGGGCTCGATATTAGTCTATTTTAATAATGGCAGGTATCGATCACTAATAATATTCAAATGATGGAGGGCGTGACCTGCGATAATGTAGGCGATGGCACGGGTAGTGACTTCCGTGTTATTGGCAAAGCCAATGTTTGCCCAAGCCTCATCCTGCATATTTTGAATTAGAGTAAGGGTAGCTTTTCTAGTGGCGATAAAGTCTTCAAGAATATTTTTTATGGGTAATTTATGAATTTGCGATCCTTGAACATAATCATTTTCATTAAAACCAGCTAATGCAGTCTGGTCCCCTCGCCCGACACGGAGAAGCCGATAGCTCATAATTCTTTCCGTATCTGCCATATGGCAAAGTACTTCTTTGATGCTCCATTTATTTTCAGCATAACGAAAGTGGCCAGCTTCCTCCGATAGTGACTCAAAAAGCTCGATTGTTTTTACCAAGTGCTCTTTCAAAAGTGATAATAGATCACCATCAGGAACTAGATTTACATACGGTTTATAATATTCTGGGTACTCACTTACTAGTGGGTGTTGTAACATTTCAATTTCTCCCTCCTAATTCTTATGACAAAATTGAATTTTCGGAAATTATCAAAATTAATTTTACCACAAATCGTAAATAGTGAGTTAAATCTTAATATGTGTACGGACAGTTTGTTAGCAGATTCATATGATAAATAGATAAGAAATATCGTAATAAGGGGGAGAAATGATGGATTTTTTCTTGGTAGGAATCGTCTATTGGCTATTAATCGGAGCATCCGTGTTGCTTTTTGTTTGGGGGCTTTGGAAAAAATCTTGGAAAGGGTTTTTATGGAGTGGGATTGCCCTTGCCTTACCAACGATTTCTCTATATGTTGGCGGTGCGGAGGGTTGGTTTAGGCTAGCAGGACTCTTGCCGCTTCTTTTGTGGGTCTTTGCGTATTATACAAAAAAATAGCATTTATATGTAATTCCAATTTAAAGAAAAAAATATTTTTATAAAATCATAAATAGTTTTTTCCAATTTTGTGCATTCTAAAAAGAAAAAGGAATGGCACATAGATGAGAAAAAATAAAATGATTCTACTAGTTATCATGATACTTCCTTGGTTGTCGATGCCGTTCATAGGGAAGCAAACAATCAAGCGTTTATATCCAGGGGCTATATTTATGTTCGTCTGGGTGGGTGTTGAAAGTATTCTCGCAAAAAAAAGAGTGTGGTGGCGGATCTATGAAAGGATTAATCCTAAAGTAATAGGCGAATTGCCATTCATGCTGGGTCCATTTTTTGTCGGGTCAATATGGATTTTAAAATGGACATTTGGGAAATTTCCTCGGTACCTTTTTTTAAATTTTATTTTTGATACTCTTTTTGCTTATCCAGGGATGTTTATTTTAAAAAGGCTAGGAATTGCCTCGCTTGTTAGACTAAGACCTTACCAAATGGTTCTTTTATTTATGAGTAAATCAGTGATTATGTACGGGCTTCAGAGCTCTGCGGATAAATTGCGTAAAAAACCTAAATCACTATTTCAAAAATTATTTTCATAGGAAACACCATATGTGTAAAACAGTCCGTAAAATGCTGTTTTCATATGGTGTTTCTTTTTTTCGTTAATTTTCGAGAAAAGTTAGTGGATGTCCATCATATATATCACAAAAGACCACTAAAAAAGGTAAAGCGGATATTGAACAAGACCAAAAACTCGGAGGGATGCAACTGGTGACCAATGAGAGTACGTACATTCAAATGTTTAGAAAAAAGCTGCAAGAATTAAAGCCTATCACGATAATGGATTTTGAATCGGAAATGAACGATATAGACCATCTACAGGAAGTGCATAAACTAATCCATTTGACCATCCAAGCCGTTGATGCAATGGATTTAATCTATCAATCAGCTTTAAAAATGAATCTTAAAGAATGGGGGGAGCAAATAGAAGTTATTATTAATGACTATCTCAAAATCCTAGATTCATATGGTATTGAGGAAATTAAGTCATTAGGTGAATTTATGAATAGCGGGACCATGACTAGTATTGGCACGATTCCGGAAAGTTTTCAGGCAGAATTACAAAAGTTTCAAGTCTTTGGGGTTCACGAACGTGGTTTCCGTCATAAAGACACAGGAAAACTAATCCGTGATGCAAAAGTCATTACCATATATTAATCATTTAAGGGGGAGCATTAAAATGTCTTCAATTGTGTTCATTTCTAGAATGGTCAAAATAGACAAGTTAATTTATTTGGTTTAGAGGCGATTAGATGGAGATACAATCATATAACCTAGCTATTCAGTACTTACAAGCGGAGCGGTATGAAGATGCTGCACTTATTCTTGAAACGATGATAAAGGAGTATCCTTTATGTACCGATGTAAGCTGGGCACTTGGGTTACTTCATGTTTTTTCTGGGTTTCCTCAGCAAGCCCTGAAACAATGGAAAAACTTACAGGCGGCAAATCACCTAAGCACTAGGCAAATGCTAGAGGAGAAAATTCCTCTTTATGATGAGCTATATCAGAACTATAATCAGGCCTTGCATTTGATCGAGGCTGGAGAATTTCATCTGGCCAAAAATATTTTTCACAATCTGTTAACTTTTCAAGCGGAAATTCCTTTACCGGTTGACTTTTACCATGGCTATTTATTGACCTTGATTGTTACTGGAGAAGACAAAGGTGTACTTCAAGAAATAAATCAGATGCCGCTTTATGTGAAAAACAGTTCTGTTATTCGCGAATTGAAACTATTGTTAGAAGATTATCAGTCACTAGAACCAAATGGTGTGGAAAAAATATTGTTCAAAAAGGGCTGGTCCAAGCGTCTTATCATAGGGTCAAGTTTGGTTACTTCTTTATTGATGGGAGGGGTTGGGTTACGGGTTTTCAACCAACAAAAAGAAATAAGTGAATCGAAACCTGTATTCCGGCAGCATGAAAGTCCACCAAAAGCAGAAATTTTTAAGAAGGTGACAGTTGGTTCAAAGGGACAGAGCGAAGGGCAGGTTAAGCAACCGGATTCTATCGACGCCAATAGCAGGCTAGAATCTTCTACGAAAGCCGGTTTAAGCACTTATAGAGAAGGCTTAACAGCATTTAGAAATAGGGATTACAGGGCGGCCGCGGCACAAATGGAAAAGAGTTTATCACTAGAGCCAAATGAATATTTTTCAGATGATGCCATGTTCTTTTTAATTGAATCAAAGCAAAGGTTGAATGAAAAGGAGGACATTCACTTCCTTTACGATCGCTTTTTTTCTCAAACCAGCCATCATTATGTGTATTCACCATATATAGATGAACTGCTGCTTGGTAAAGCAAAATTATTGAATGAGGAAGGAAATACCAAAGATTCCCTGCCATTGTTGGAAAAAATACTTACCGATTATAGACAAGAATGGACCTCAGTAGAAGCGATGTTACTGATGAATCAAATCAAAGCGCAAGATAAATCTTAAGGAATCGAAAAATATTGCATGCCTTTTCAAAAAGTGATAATATTTAAATTAACTTTTTAAATAATAGGATTGTTACTGTTAAATCAGGCAAAACCTAAAACTAATAATACTCATTATTAGTTTTAGGTTTTTTTTTTATAAAACTTCCATAAAAAGGTGATTTATATGAAAATCGCAAAGGTAATTAATAATAATGTTATCAGTGTTTTGGATGCACAGAATAAAGAATTAGTGATCATGGGCCGGGGGATTGCGTTTCAAAAGAGGCCCGGTGATGATGTGGATGAAAGTAAAATCGAGAAGACGTTCAAATTGGACAATAAAGATGTTTCAGAAAAGTTTAAAACGTTATTATACGATGTTCCTTTAGAATACATGGATGTTTCCGAAAGAATTATTTCCTATGCCAAAGAAAAACTAGGGAAGAAGCTAAATGACAGTATCTATGTATCATTGACCGATCATATTACTTTTGCCATTGAGAGAAACAAGAAGGGTTTGCTTATCTCCAATGCTTTATTATGGGAGATCAAAAGAATTTATAGTGACGAATTTGCGATTGGTTTGAAAGCGATTAAAAAGATCGAAGAAATGCTTGGGATTACTCTTCCTGAAGATGAAGCTGGTTTTATCGCCATGCATATTGTCAATGCGGAACTCAACGAAGAAATGCCCAATGTCGTCAATATGACGAAATTGATTCAAGATATTCTAAACATTGTAAAATATCATTTTAAAATCGAAATTGATGAAGAATCGTTGAATTACTTTCGATTTCTTACCCATCTTAAGTTTTTTGCACAACGCCTTTTTAGTGAAAAAAACTTGGAAAGTCCAGACGATTATCTTTATGACATGGTGAAAATAAAGTATCCAGCTGCCTTTATATGTACCGAAAAAATAGCGGAATTTATTGAGAAGACCCATAATTATAAAATAACAAAGGAAGAAATGTCCTATCTTACGATTCATATTGAACGAGTCGTTAATCGGAACTAGCCAGGAATTTCCTTAATAGAAAGCGTTGACATGAATTGAAAGCGGTAAAGCAGGCAAAACCTGAGTAGCTCGAGTTCGGAAATTTTGCGTACTCCTGCTGCTCAGGTATAAAGATGTGAATGCACCAATGGAGGACAACTGTAAAGTAGAATAACATCGATAACTATTTTGGTTATCGGTGTTTTTTTGTATGATTCCTTCTAATAAATTGTTGTTTCTAGTAATATTCAAACTGTTAAGAGCGTTTAATAAGTCTTTTAAAAGGAGATAGAAGAAAATGCTGCACCATTTAGAAATTTATGTTTCCAACCTCAGCAAATCAAGTGAGTTTTGGGGTTGGATCTTAACTGAATTAGGTTACGTTCCCTACCAAGAATGGGAGGCAGGCATAAGTTGGAAACATGGTGAAACCTATCTTGTTTTTGTCCAGGCGGAAGAACGATTTTTGGCTGTCCCTTATCATCGCTCCCGAGTAGGTCTTAACCATTTAGCTTTTCATGCTGAATCCAGAGAACAGGTCGATGAAATAACAACACAATTGAAGGGAAAAGGGGTAAGTATTCTTTATCAGGATAAACATCCATTTGCCGGCGGGGAAACTCATTATGCTGTTTTTTTCGAAGATCCAGATCGTATTAAAGTGGAATTGGTCGCTCCATTCTAGTAGTTCCGGTCTGACCCTACTACATGAATGTTGGAAACTTTTGTATTTCTCTATTTATAGTGATTTAAATCACAAAAAACCATCCTTTTTAACATTATAATAATCAAAAATAGAGGAAAATCTAAAAGTGGATGGTGACGAAAAGTGGATTACAATTTTAAGTCGATCTATGATGAAATAGGTGGGCAAGAAACAATAGATAAATTGGTCAATGCTTTTTATCCGCGTGTATATGCGGACCCAGAACTAAGACCATTGTTTGAAGGGGATATGGAAGAAATAAAGCGTAAACAGCGGATGTTTTTGCCGCAATTTTTAGGAGGTCCTGCCCTTTACAGTCAGGAATTTGGACCGCCTGCCATGAGACATCGGCATCTGCCATTTGAAGTAACGCCTAGAAGGGCAAAATGCTGGCTTCGCTGCATGAAAGAAGCATTTGAAGAAATTGGATTGGATCAACAACCTGCCGGGCCGGCGTTTTATGACCGGTTAACGCAAGTGGCTGGAATTATGGTCAATAGCCCGGATCGTGAATAATCAAAAGGCTCATCTCAAATTGAGAGGAGCCTTTGCCTTTAAGGTGAAAAATTTTGTGTTTGAACTTTTATTACTGTCCAGCTCCAGCGTCCAGCGACTAGTGTACTTCGCTAAACGGACGCTTCCGCTTTTCTGACTATTTCTTTAACTTAGCCCAAGTAGCATCCAAAGCTTTTTCTGTTTCTGCTTTAGATTTTTGACCGCCTACATAGGCTTGAAGAGAAGCACCAAATTCTTGACCTGCACCATCAGGATATTTCATAAACTGCCAAGAGTAGGTTTTGCCTTCTTGTGAATATTTTTGAAGTTCTGCACCTAGAGGTCCAATATCTTCTGCTTTTGCTTCAATTGTTTTAAAAGCAGGGATGTATTTAAACTCCTTAACTAAAGCTGATTTCCCTTCTTCAGAGGTAACCATCCAGTTTAAGAAATCTTTTGCCGCCTTTTTATCAGCTTCAGGGGCTTTGTTATGAACAACCCAGTTCGTAGGTACATCAACCATTAATTTATCTGCTTGTGCTGCGTCATCAGTAAGTGCCAATGGAATGAAACCAACTTCCATGCCTGGATTTAGTTTGTCCAGCATCGGCTGAATCCAGTTCCCTTGCTGAATCATTGCAGTTTCGCCGTTAGCAAATTGGGTTACTTCAGTGTTGTAGTCAGTTGTTAAAGGATTTTTGTTACCATATTTAATCGTTAAGTCGACAAGTTTGAAGTAGTCATCGAAGTATTTGTTGCCTTCGATTTTCGCAGTCCCTTCGTTTAAACCTTGGATGTAGTTTTCGTCATCTGCTTGTTGGTACGCGAATGGAACATTCAACCCATGGTTTGCTAGTACCCACCATTCAGCATAGCCTACTGAGAAAGGCGTAATGCCGGCTGCTTTAAGTTTTTTCGATGCTGCTTCTAACTCCGAGTATGTTTTTGGCAGTTCTGTAATGCCAGCTTTCGCAAATAACTTTTTATTGTAAGCAAAACCATAGCCTTCCATATTAACAGGTTGACCATAAATTTTTCCATCGATTGTCATAGGCTTTAATGCATTTTCATAGGCATCTTTCACCCAAGGCTGGTCAGATAAATCTTCGAATTTATCTTTCCAAGTTTGAGCCTCTTGATAACCGCCATTCCCAAAGATATCAGGTGCTTTGTTGGAAGCAAACTTCGCCTTAAGTGCTGCAGCACCGTCAGCGCCGCCGCCTACTGTTTCAATATTAAAGGTTACATCTGGATGTTCTTTTGTATATTGATCTGTTAACGCTTTCAATTGATCAGCGATTTCAACCTTGCCATTAAAAAGATCGACCACTACTTTACCATCTTTACTATCACTTTTTTTATCCCCTGAAGCACTATCACTAGAACATGCTGTTGCTAATAGAAGTGAAGCTGATAACACACCTGCAAGTAAAGAATACTTTTTGATTGCCATTATATTTCCCTCCTGGTATATAAATCTATTTTATATTTGTCTCTGCTATCTGTCATGCAGACAGCAGAGCTTGTTCCTACTTAATAGAACCACTAGTAATTCCTTTAATAATGTGTTTTTGCATTGCAAAGAAGAAAATTAACAACGGAATGATGCCCATAACCAATGTGGCTAGCGCTAGATCCCATTGCTTTGTATATTGTCCAAAGAATGAGAACGTTGCTAATGGAATCGTTTTTAATTCCGGATCCTGAAGCACGAGTGATGGTAATAAGAAGTCATTCCAAATCCATAAGCTGTTTAAAATGACAATGGTAACTGTAATCGGTTTTAATAGTGGAAAAACAATTCTCCAAAATACGCCAAACCTTGTACAACCATCGATAATGGCTGCCTCTTCAAGCTCGACTGGAATTCCTTTGATAAAACCGTGATACAAGAAGATGGTCATTCCAGACCCAAAACCTAAGTACATGATGACTAGACCCCATACGCTGTTTAAAAGACCAAAGGTTCCAGCTGTTTTGATGAGTGGAATCATAATTGATTGAAACGGAATAATCATTGCTGCTACAAAGGTCATGAAAATAACATTGCTAATCTTCTTTTTTGTTCTAACCAGCATGTAGGCAGCCATAGAGCAAAAGATAACTAGAACAACATTACTTGCTATTGTAACGATTAGAGAGTTTGTAAATACCTTTAAATAGTTCAATTTTTCAAATGCGCTCACATAGTTTTGAAACTCCAGAACCTTCGGCAAGGCCGATGTGTTGGATAATATATCAGCGAACGGTTTCAAGGAGTTTGAGATCACATAATAAAAGGGAACTAAGAAGGCGAGTCCGAGCACGATGGCAAGAATTTCAACAATAAATGTCTTTACTGTATACCTGATTCCCATTATGATTCAACCTCCTTCTTCTTCGAATACGTCACTTGAATGACCGAAATAGCTGCAACGACTAGGAAGAATATTAATGCTTTTGCTTCACCAATTCCGTAGCGGTTATTAACAAATGCTTCAGTATAAATGTTGAGCGCTAACATTTCGGTTGACTTGAATGGACCTCCATTTGTCAGTGAAAGGTTCGCATCAAAGACCTTAAATGATGATGCTGTTGTTAAAAATAAACAGATGGTGACCGCAGGTGCTACAAGTGGCATGGTGATGTGACGAAGAATCTGCCATCGATTTGCACCGTCAATTTTGGCTGCTTCAATTAATTCTTGAGGAACGTTTTGCAGGGCCGCGATATAGATAATCATAATGTAGCCTGCACCTTGCCATACACTGACAATGACAATTCCCCAGAAAGCGGTATTGGCATCGCCTAACCAGGCTAACTCGAAAAGAGGAATCTTCGTTAACTCTCCAATCGATGCAAAGCCTTTTACAAAGATAAACTGCCAGATAAATCCTAATAAAAGACCGCCAATCAAATTAGGCATAAAGAAAACTGTTCGTAAAATATTTCTCGTCTTCAGCATTTGGGTAACAAGTAATGCTAATCCAAACCCAATCGCATTTGTTAGGATAATGGCAATTATCGTATATTTCGTAGTAAGTTTGAATGAATCCTGGAATTGCTTGTCTTCGGTGAAGATGTACTTAAAGTTGTCCAATCCCACCCATTTGACAGCCCCTGTTATCCCATTCCAGTCTGTAAAGGCATAATAAATACCTGTAAAGAAAGGGATTAGAACAATGAGCGTGAAAGCTAAGAAAACGGGACCGACAAATAGAGCAAATAATCCTGCGTCTTTCAGTTTCTTATTTTTATTTAAGGAAACTGACTTTGAAGCTTTGTTTTTTTTTTGAAGTTCTAATGCTGAGGTTTCTACTTTTTCCAACTTACTATGGCTATTCATTACCTGCACCTCCATAACTTCATTTTAGAGAATAATGAAAAATATGAAACGGCTTACATTGACCAGTAGGGTGGAAAATATTGAACAGTCAAAACTATCGACAGGTCAATGTATGCCCTATCAATGCTTAAAGAATGTTGTTACAATGGAGGAAATTTCACTAATTGGAGGAAGGTTAGTTCTTGTTTTTCATTTAAACTAACCGAAAGATATGCAGTGGGGAATTCGTAAAAAGCTTATTATATTTTTATTGCTAGTAACGGTTCTGCCTTTTGGCAGTTCGATCGCGATTACTTATTATCAAACCACGAAGTCACTCAATAATCGCTTTGTTTCGACCAACCATGACCTGATTGTAAAAGGAGAAGAAGAACTTACGGTTTATTTGGAAGATGTTGCCCAGATGTCGTCGGTACTTTACAGGTATACCCCCTTTATGAATGTGATGAGGGATGGGCTCTCACGGAACTTAGGGTCGAATCAAGAAGAAGTTCGCCGAGCCCTGGCCTACTTATTTAATACACGTCCTGAAATTGAACAAATGCATTTATATATTGATATTGGCAAAGATTCTTATACTAATTATCATTCAAGAATTAGCGGAAGGGGAAAGTACATCAGTATTTTTTCGCACCCCTACTATTCAAGATTAACAAGGTATGAAGGATTTTCACTCATCGAACCTCCACATGAAATCTATAGTTATAACAATATTTCTGTTATACCGGACTCGGAAAAGAAAAAAGTGTTAAGTTTTCATAATATCCTTCGCGACGTTCCATCAGACAAGCTATTAGGTTTTTTGTCCATTGATATTAATCTTTCAAAAATAAGTGCGATAGCCGGCCGCTTATTTACAAAGGATATGGAAGATTTGTTTATTATGGATGACAAAGGAGTCATTATATACTCCTCAAATGAATCCATGATCGGTAAGGAAAATAAAGAAAAGTGGTTTGAGCAGGTGAAGAAAGTATCTTCCACAACTAAAAGTATGGAATGGAAGGATAAACAATTCTCCGGTGTGATTGTCCATGATAAGTTTTCAGCTCCCTACAAGAATTGGTATATTGTTAAACGAATTCCTTACGATGTACTTTATCAAAGTGCGAGAGAAACAGCTCTGATTAATATTTTGATTGGAATAGTTACGCTCGTTATCGTGTTAATAGCCACCATGTTTGTTTCATTTAAGATAACTGCACCGATAAAGGTATTAATTGATAACATGAAAAAAGTAGAAAAAGGCGAATTTGAGGCGGATTTTGATTCGTTAGGAAACGATGAAATTGGCATGTTGGGAAGGCATTTCAAATTAATGATCTCAAAAATCAATGATTTAATTGAGAGGGAATATAAATTGGATATTGAAAATAAAGAATCCCAACTGCGAGTATTGCGATCGCAAATTAACCCGCATTTTTTATATAACGCTCTTCAATCGATTGGGACGCTGGCATTAAAATCTAAGGCGGTTCCTGTATATTCCTTACTCACTTCCTTATCGAAAATCATGCGATACAGTATGAATATGAAGGAAGACATTGTTCCATTTATTTCAGAAGAAATGCATGTTAAATCCTATTTATTATTACAAAAACAACGGTTTGACGAGCAGTTTGAATTCGAAGTGAATGTCTCAAAAGAAGTACAAGAAATACTTATCCCCAAAATGATTCTACAGCCAATTGTGGAAAATTGTTTTAAGCATGGTTTTGATCAGCGTTTAGAAAAAGCAACCATTCAAATTGAGGGGAAGCTACTAGATAACGGAATGGTTTACATCTGTGTTAGAGATAATGGAGTAGGCGTAAATGAAGAAGAACTAAATCGTATCAGGCAAGAATTATGTAATGAGGGATCTAAAGAAGAAAAACAAAGAGAAACCATTGGTTTAAAGAATATTTATGACCGCTTGCAGATTTATTACGCAAATCAAGCGCAAATGTGGATTGACAGTAATGAAGAAAGTGGATTTACGGTGACCGTTCAGTTTCCTATGGTTATCCAAAAAGAGGTGGAGCACACATGAGAGCATTAATTGTCGATGATGAAAAGCACGTTCGTGAAGGAATCAAGATATTAGGTGCTTGGGAACAAAATGGAATTGACGAAATTTATGAAGCAGGAAATGGTGAAGAAGCCATTCATCTCATCCAAAAATATAAGCCAGAGATTATCTTTTCAGATATGAAAATGCCAAAAATGGATGGCGTCCTGCTTTTAGAATGGATTAAAGAAAATCACTCGTCCAGTAAAACAATCGTTGTGACCGGTTATGATGATTACCACTATATGCGTAAAGCCATTCATTTCGGCAGTTCTGACTATCTCTTAAAGCCGATTGACCCCGAAATCTTAAATCAGACGTTGCAAACAGCCGTGGATGAATGGAGAAAAGAAGCATTAAACAGGGCGAAAATCGTAAGCAGCTCTCAATTAATTAATGAAATGAAACCTGTTTATCGGGACCGAAAGCTGACCAAGCTGCTAAATAATGATCATCTGAAGGAAGATTTGTATAAGGATTTTGGGATTCATCAGTCCCACAATTATCAAACAGCACTTGTTCAGATGAACGGTAAGACCATTGAGGCTTTTCAAGGAGATCGTGATTTAGCCTACTTCTCAATCTTGAACGTCATTAATGAAATAATGATGGAACATGAATGTGGTGTAGGTTTTCGTTACTTATCCAATAAAGGCGAAGTTGTAATTATTTTTTGGGACAAGTTTGAGCAAATAGTAGACCTTTTAAAACAAATATATAAGACGATACAAAGCATGATGGATATTTCTTGTCCTATTGTTTTAGGGAAGCTAGTAACAAAGAGTTCTCATTTATTGGAGTCCTATCTTTATGCCAAGCAGCTGTTGTTAACTAGTAATATTTTGGAAAATAGAGAGAATCGAGTCTTTGTGCAGGAGACTTTGCCAAGCCCTGCCTTAAAGAATCTTATGGACTACTCGGCGAATATCGAACTGGCCGTACAAGCCGGTGAAATTGGGGCTTTTGAAGAATTAATCAATCAAATAGCAACTGATTTTACTGAAAACGATTATTTATCATTAAAACAGCTGCTCCATTTTGAAAATGAATATCTGGTGATCAGCAATAGATGGTTTAAGCAATATCATCTACCTATTAAAACAGGAGAAGATATACATAAACGAATTGATTTATTTCTGGATCAAAACGGAACCTTTCAGTTAGAAGAATACAAACAGAGGAAAAAACGTGAGATTTCTATCTTTTTGAAGAAAGTAAAAAGAGGCACGGAACAGAAGAATAGTAACATCATTTATGAAATCGAAAAGTACCTGCAAGCAAACTTTGACCGGGATGTAAAGCTGCAGGAGATTTCAGATCATTTTTATATGAGCAGAGAATATATCTCGAGAAAATTTAAACAGGAATTTAACGTCAATATCTCCGATTATATTGTTAAATTTCGAATGAAGAAGGCGAAATCGTTATTAAAAAACAGCCAGTTAAAAATCTATGAAATTGCCAATATGATCGGCTATCAAGACGACAAATATTTTCGGAAGGTATTTAAAAAGGTTGTGGGGGTAACCCCAAATGAATACCGTGAATCCTATATAAAACAGAAATAAGCAGATCCGAAATCCGGTTTCTGCTTTTTTTTGAATGAAATCACCCGTGGTAAGTTGATAGGGGATATGTTAAATTGAATAAATAATAATAGTCAAATCCTATTAATTGAGAAGTAGATTGTAAGGGTTTTCTTTTTGTATGGGGGGATATTATGTTTTTTTCCTTACGGAATCGCTTATTCATTATATTTACGTGTTTGTTGACGATTCCCTTAATCATTTTGTCGATTATTATCCCTCGATGGTTTACATCTATTATTGAAGACCAGACGCAGGATTTAACTATAGAAGCGATGGATCAATACTCGCTGTATACTGACTCGATCACAACTCAGGCGGAGGATTTAGGAAAACAGGTCCTGGTCAATCAAACCACACAGCAGTGGTTGAGGTTAGAAAAAAAAGATGAAGAAATACCACGAGAACAGAGCTTGTTACAGAAGAATCAACTGAAAATGCTGCTTTCCTCGATGATGGTGAATAATTCAAATGGAATGTCTATCTCCGTCGTTTTGAATAACGGTGAAGGAGCTTGGGGAAATAATCCGAACTTACGTAACCTAGATTGGTTTCAAGACTTCACGATCCGTGAACAACGATTTGTTAAATCACATATTGATCCATATATGCCGGCACAAGGAACTAGTAATAGTTATCTTTTGCCCCTCGTCGATTTGAATACGGTTGTTTCCTGTGGGTTTATAAAGGTTAATTTCCCTTCAACATTGCTGGAAACGGCCTTAGGAAAAATCTCAATTGGTAAAAATGGACATGCTTATTTATTAGATCAACAGGGAGCAAATGTGTTAGAGGGCGAGATTGATACCCCGAAATCGGTATTGAAAAATAGTTTATCAAAAATAAAAACCAGTCTGAAGGAAAAGGGTTTATTAGAAACGGATTATCACGGCGAAAAATACTTTGTGTTTTTTCAAAAGTTAGCAGTAGGTGATTGGATTCTAGTTAGTGAAGTGACCAAGTCTGACCTATTCTCTAAAGTAAATATTCTACAACGCAACCTACTATTAATCAGTGGCTTCGTTTTTTTATTAACGATTGTTGCTTCTTTCGTGCTTTCGTCTAATATCGTCAGACCGTTAGGAAAACTAGCAAAAGCAATGAAATTTATCGAACATGGGGATTTTTCAGGTGCCAAACGCTTTATGCCAACGATTAAATCGTCTAACGATGAAGTTGGTTACGTGGTAAAAGTGTTCGGCCATACTGTCGACCAATTGAAGAATTTAATTGAAACAGAATATGAAGCAAACATTCGTAGAAAAGACGCTGAATACAAAGCTTTATTACTACAAATCAATCCTCACTTTTTAAATAATACGCTAGAAATTATTGGCGGATTAGCCGTACAAGGAAAAAATAAAGAAGTAATGAACGTAAGCATCTACTTAGGCAGGATGATGAGGTACTCCTTGAATACACAAAATGATGTGGTGAGATTAGGTGAAGAGATTAGCTATATCCGCAGTTATACGGATATTTTAAAGGTGAGATATGAGGATGCAATTACGATTGATATTGTAGAGGATCCAGAGACAAAAAATCTTCCTATTATTAAATTCATTCTCCAACCGCTTGTTGAAAATGCCGTTAAGTATAGTTTTATAGAAAAAACTACGGCTGATATTTTTATAAAAACCGAAAAAATTAACAATCAAGTATTGATAATTCTAGAAGACAAAGGGATTGGCATGTCCGAAGTAGTGATATCAGATTTAATGAGTGATGAAAAAAAGAATGGAGCAATTAGTGTCTTAGCGAGTAAAGGAAACAGTATTGGGCTAAAAAATGTACTTGGCCGACTAAAGCTTTACTACGGTCAAGATTTCTCGTATAAGATTGAATCTGAAAAAAATGTAGGCACGAGGATTACATTGTGTATTAATTTTGATCGAGGTGATATACATGATGAAGGTCATCATAGCGGATGACGAAATTCAAATTCGTAAAGGCTTGCGGATGAAAGTGGATTGGGAAGAGGAAGGGTTTCAAATCGCTGGCGAGGCTTCCAATGGGAAAGAAGTACTCGAATTGCTTGGGAAAATGGATATTGACTTAGTTCTTACTGATATGAGAATGCCCATTATGGATGGCCTTGAATTGGCTAAACGCTGTCAGCAGGAATACCCCAACGTAAAAGTGATTGTTTTATCGGGTTATTCCGATTTTGAATTGGTCCGTGGTTCCATGAAGGAAGGGGTTAAGGACTATCTATTAAAACCCGTTGCCCCGGATGAACTAGTGGAAGCCTTACAAAAAATCCGTAAAGTAATAGAGACAGAGAGGCAAAAACAGGTTGAAACAGCACAGATGCGTCAGCTTGTTCTTTCTCAACTCCAAGAAGTACAGGAACAATACTTGCTTTATTTGGTGAAAGAGGAATGGCTGGAAATTAATTTAGTCATCGAGAGACTACGCCAGCTTCAATTAGAGAAACTTGTCAATGGGAACGCTGTTGTCCAATTTGTAACTGTGGAAATTCGAGAGAGTTATGGTAATCCCAATCGATTAAAAGAACTCTGGCTTCCTTTTCAAATGCTATGTAAGGAAATCTCAAAAGAGCATGTAGGAACTTATTCCTTTTACGACCCAAGCTATGCTAATATGATTCAGTTTTTAATACGAATTGATTTAAATACTCCTTCTAATTTAGTTGAAAGTTTACAACGGAATGTAAAAAGGTTGTTGAATTTAGAAACAGTGATAGGAATTGGGAATGTTGTCACGGGTCTAGCAAACTTTAAGACAGGTTACATTTCCAGTTTGCTTGCATGGAGTCAAAGTCAGTTAGGCTCCCGATCGCAGGTGATTGATGCTTCGATAACGAAAGAGGAAGCGTTTGAATTTTCACCTGATTTTGAAAGAAAGTTAACCAATGCGATTGAAAATGCCAACTTCGAAGCATTTAGAGAAAATATTCACTCCTTATTACTAGGGGATGGGAACCAATCGATTTTATCGTTTTCGTTTGCAGCCAATCGAGTGTTATTCCTGTTAGGGTCACTTTCCAAAAAATATGATATCGAAACAAAAGATATTCAAAAAACGATTTGGAATTGCCAACAAAGTATTTGGGAGCTTAATTCGCAGAGTAAAGTGCTTGAAAACCTCCTTCAATTAGCCCAATTAATAATTGAAAAGGTGCGTTTGGCCCGCTTTTCAAATGGGAAGTTAATCGTGGATAGTGTCCGGAATTATCTAGACCAGCATTATGCCAGTGAGATTTCATTGACCTTATTATCGGAACTATTTCATATCAATAGTGCTCATTTATCGGAAACCTTTAAGAATTATGTTGGTCAGAATTTTAGTGATTATCTGGTAAAATTACGAATGGATAAAGCCCAGCAATTTCTGAGAGATAAGCAGCTTAAAATCATTGATGTAGCAAATTTAGTTGGCTTTTCAAACTCCGGGTATTTTAGTACAGTCTTTAAAAAACATGTGGGACAGACACCGGTTGAATTCCGTAATGCCATAGATTCCTAAGTTTTCAGGAAAGAAAGGGAATGTAGATGAAGAAATGGTTCACTATTTTTGCAGTGATACTTATGGGTATTTTAGTGTATGCGTTGTCCTTTTATGATACATTCTCTGGCCGTGGCCAAAAAGAGAAAGTGGAAACGGTAAAGGATTCCGAACGAATCCAGTTGACGTTCTGGCGAAACGGCGGGAACGTGGCAGAAAATAAAGCATATGAAGAATTAGTAGCTTCTTTTGAAGCAGCTAACCCTAATATTTTGGTGAATATGAAATCGATTCCCTATAGTGACTATGAAATCAGGCTGCGAACGGAACTTGCCGCGGGGAACCCTCCGGATATTTTGACCATTGACAGTCCTACACTTGGTCTGTATGCAAATACGGGTTCGTTATTATCAATCGACCCTTTCATGAGAAAAGAAGGGAAGATCGATGATATCCCTGACTCTACTTTAAAAGGATTAAGTTATAAAGGGCAAATTTACCTCGCCCCGATTGTAGAGTCAAGTATTGCATTATATTACAATCGACATTTACTAAAGGCGGCTGGTATCCCAGAACCACCAACAGATCCCAATAGCCCTTTAACATGGGATGAGGTATTGGAGATTGCTAAGAAGGTAAATAATCCTGCTAATGGAGTAATTGGAATAGACCCAGCTCAGGGATTTAATGATGGAGAATCACCTGCTTATTTTAAAACACCACTCCTTTGGCAGTTTGGAGCTAAGGTTATAAGCCCTGATGGAACTACAGCAAGCGGGTTTTTAGATTCAAAAGAAGCGTTAGCTGCTCTGCGATTTTACCAAGACTTGTATCATAAATATCGAGTGGCTTCGATAGAAATACCTGGTGGTGCCTTTGAAAAAGGGAAGCTGGCGATGACTGTACTTGGCTCTTGGACACTTGCAGACTTTGAAAAAAATCATCCTGAATTCAAGCTGGGAGAAGATTTTGGGGTAACTCCTCTGCCAAAGGGTAAGTATCAGTTTGTTCCCAATGGTGGATGGGCGCTTGGCATCACATCAAAGTCCAAACACCCACAGGAGGCATGGAAATTTATCAAATATGTCACCAGTTATCAAGGTGTGAAAAAGTATGTCACCATTACAGGTGATATACCTGCCCGATACTCTGTCGCAAAAGACTTCCCTGAATTAAACGAATATCCTAAAAACATTTTTGTAGAGCAAAGCCAAAAGTATTCAAAGAACCGCCCGGTTACTCCTGCTTATCCGGTTGTCAGTGATGCCATCAGAAGATTATTTGAGGATGTTGGAATCGGCGGAAAAGATGTAAAGGTTGCTGCCAAAGAGGCGGTTGAAAAAATCAATACAGGTCTAAAAGAAATCAAATAAATCCGGGATAGTGGTAAATATTGATAATTTTTATAGGAGCATCTCTTCTAGTTAAGGTACTAGAGGAGATTTTTTTTATTATAAGATAACCCTAGTGGTTCAGGTAGTTTTTGGGCTCCGATGGACAAAGACGCACAAAGGAACAGGTAAA
>NZ_JBALSN010000180.1:0-2518 GCF_036966985.1 Neobacillus drentensis
GTGCTTAACCTGATCCCCCAACCAAAAAGAGCGGACCCCCATGATTCCATAAGCCGTTCATGAGGACAGTTTGGTTGCTCTCCTGTTTTTTCAAAAAAAGACAAGAAGCACCACAGATATGGTGCTTTTTGATAAGCATTTTACTATATAAAAGAGCCATCGCGTTAAGGGGTCTGACCCCAAAACGTTAGGCTGCCACGTCTCTACGTGTAAAAATAAGCCAGGAGATCAGATTGAACACGAGGAAATAGACAACAAGTACTCCGATGGAAAAGGACAATGTCATTCCTTCTTGGAAAGGGCGTCCGGCCAGGTATTGGGTCAAATTGGTGTTGGCAAACAACAGGTACTTACTCCAATCGAATCGATGCAGTACCTCCAGAACCATATTGCCAGCAAACAAGGCGCCGATAGAAAAACCGATAGCCATTGCGCTGCTTCGGAAAGCGGACGAGATCATAAAGGCCATGGTTACGTACATAACCGTGGATACACCGTTCATCATATACGTTTTCCATAGATTGATTACCATATTCCTTTCGACGATCTGCCCGTCCACAGTCATGCTGACCAATGGTAGATCCATATATCCAAAGCCGTATAAGATTCCGTTCACGGCGAAGGATATGACAAATAGAGTAAGTAACAACAGCATGCCGAATAAAAGAAAAGAGAGATACTTGGAGACGAGGATCTTAACTCGGCTAGCCGGCCTGATGAGTAGCAGCTTGATGGTACCGGACGAAAATTCGCCTGCCACACTGTCTCCCACAATAATGATAGTGAAAATCGTAATCACGATCATCATACTGGCCGAACCGTTCACTCCATCCCACATCGTGCCGTCCGTTGAACGAATATTGTGTTCCAAGTGATAGTTGTTGATGGCAATCTGCTGCTGGTAGAATGTTCGGTCCTCTTCATCCAGCTTGGGCTGCTTCAGAATTTTGTTCCACTGCTGATTCTCCTGCTTCAGTTCGGCCCGCCAGCCTTCACCTTTCGCCTGTTTTCCATCGGAATGCCATTCAATGATGTTGACAAAAAGCACAAAAGCAGCCATCAATCCGACCAGGATCCACGTTCGTACCCTACGGTAAATTTTCATATTTTCATTGAGTACTAGATTAAGCAATCTGCCCACCCCCCGTTATTTCCAAGAATCGATCTTCCAGGGACTGGGAAACCATCTCGACGCCATAGATACGGATATGGTTCTGCATCAGCTCAGCGAGAATATCCGGGATCCGTTCCCGCTCGGTTGTGAACTCTACGATTCCCTCCTGAGTGATCTTAGCCTCCAGAACCCCATCCATCTGCCTCATGGCCGCCAATGCCTTTTCCGGCGGCTGCGCTTGGATTCGATACGTTTGAGTTTGATCGTTCCCGCGAGTAATATGCTGAACCGGCATTACATTGACCAGCTTGCCCTGTTGAAGGATGGCAACACGGTCACACATGAGCTCCATCTCAGACAACAGATGGCTGGAGACGATAACCGTGATTCCTTCCGTACGGGTCAAATGCCGCAAGTAATTGCGCAGCTCGCGAATCCCCGCCGGGTCAAGACCGTTCGTCGGTTCATCGAGAATCAGCAAGGACGGCCGATGCAGCAGTGCCTGGGCGACTCCCAGCCGCTGACGCATACCGAGCGAGTACTTTTTGACTTTGTCATGGATACGATTTTCCAGCTTGACCAGCGACACCACCTCGTCAATTCGTTCCTTGGTTACCCCCGGCACCATGCGGGCGTAATGAACAAGGTTGTGATAACCGCTCAGATATTTGTACATTTCAGGGCTTTCTACGATGGCACCGACGTGGCGGATCGCTTGCTCGAATTCGGTTTTGATATCTTTTCCTTTGATCAGTATCTGTCCCTTGGTAATCGACATCAGTCCGACGATCATGCGGATTGTCGTTGTTTTACCGGCCCCATTTGGACCAAGGAAGCCAAAAATTTCACCTTGTGGTACGTCAAATGTAAGGTCGTCGATGAGGGTAGTCCGGCCAATCCGTTTGGTTACATGACTCAAGCTGATAATTGGTTCGTTGCTCATACATGTCCTCCTTAAATGATAGATTTAAACGTTATGTCGTTTTGTTAGCAAATGTTATCTATATCGGATACCCAATCTCCCCTTTATTTTTCGTCCTGAAATCAGGATACCCAGCAAATCTTAACAAGCCCATGATAAAAATATTAATATTTTCTTAATGTGTAAAACACAGGGAAGGTCCTTTGATTTATCTTTTTCTATTCTCCCGTTTCCTTAGAAATGGATTTGGGCCTCTTGTCCGTTTGTTAACATTTTTTTATCCATGAGTGTCTTCGTCAGGTTTGTATTCTAAAATATCCCCCGGCTGACACTCTAAAGCCTTACAAATCGCCTCTAGAGTAGAAAATCGAATCGCTTTTGCCTTTCCATTTTTCAATATAGAAAGATTAGCCATCGTGATTCCAACCCTCTCGGAAAGTTCTGTTACGCTCATTTTCCGTTTCGCCAGCATCACATCAATA
>NZ_JBALSN010000181.1:0-1875 GCF_036966985.1 Neobacillus drentensis
TATAAAAACAGAAAAAACGAATATAAGTCATGGCAATCATTCCACTGAATTTCATTTCTCGAACAATTTTGAACCGGAGTTATTTCAAATTTTAAATGAACATGGGAATATCGTCTTAAAGTATCAAGATATTTTAAGTTACCGAATAATAACCTGCACTAAACAGTAATACAATAGAGCCTCTCTCCTTAATAGGTGAAGGGCTTTTTTATTTTTTATACTTTTTTCTGATGAATATAAATAAGGTTTGGCCGCAAAAATATTAAATGAAAGGATTGGTGAAACAATGGATAAAACGTTGGGTTACTTACGAGAAATCTTGTCAAATTATACAGATGATCATTCTGAGGGCAGTCATATATACCGTAAATTATCGGAAGGCCAATATACCTCTGAAGGGTCCTTTGTTCGAGATTTAACCCAAAAAGAAATCAATTTTCTAAATAAAATACTCCCGAAAGAAATTAATTATGCTAAAGAGGAGCAGGATGAGAAAAGAGCGAATGAATTGAACGAGGTTTTCGAGCTTTTATTCTAAAACAAACAAAGAAAGCGCTTTCTAAACTGAAAGATGGCAGGATATTCTGCCATCTTTTCTGGAAATAATTCATATTTTGTAATTTTATTTCCTAGGTAAGCGCAAGGTACGACAAAACGTCATCTGAATACTCCGATAATTCTGCATTAACCGACATGATTCAAAAGGATACTACATTCATTCATCACAAACAAGTCCTCATAACGACAAAATATTTACTTTATTCTTTATTTTCATCACATTATTCTAAAGAAGTTATTCGTTTTTAGCATCTAATGGATATCTTTTTTCTTAAATCTTCCACCACGGACCTCCGCAATGTCTGCTACTGCTAAAAAGGCACTGTCATCGTTTTCAGTCACAATTTCCTTTAATTTTGCTTCCTCAAGACGATTGATCACGCAAAAGATAACCTTTTTATCATCACCTGAATATGCACCCTCACCATTGATATAAGTGACACCACGCCCGAGACGATTCATAATTGCGTCACCGATTTGCTTTGCATTATCGCTAATGATCCATACCGATTTGGATTCATCAAGCCCTGTAATGGTAATATCAATCGTTTTGTAAGCTACAAAATAGGCAATAAGGGAATACATCGCACGGTCCCAAGTGAATACAAAACCTGCACACGCTAAAATAAAGAGGTTAAAAAACATAATGATTTCCCCAACAGAAAAAGGAAGCTTTTTATTAAAAAGAATAGCTAAAATCTCAGTACCATCCAATGAGCCACCATACCGAATGACTAAACCGACTCCGATACCAAGAACAATTCCCCCGAATACCGTTGCAAGGAGAATATCTTGTGTAAAGGCTGGCACAGGATGCAGTAAAGTGGTTCCAATCGAAAGTATGATGATTCCATAAAGAGTGGATAACGCGAAGGTTTTCCCTATTTGTTTATAACCAATAAAGAAAAAAGGTATATTAAGAATAAAGAGGAACATCCCTAATTTCCAACCTGTTACATACGAAAGCATAATAGAAATTCCAGTGATACCACCATCAATAACATTATTAGGAACAAGAAATATTTCTAGTCCTACAGCCATTAAGGCGGCACCTAGTGTTATTAATAGAATTCTTTGAAGGATCTTTCTCTTCGTTAATCTTCGATGCTGAATTTTCAGCATAATTGCTTCCTGCTGTTCGATTAAATTCAATTCTTGTGTTCCTGACATTATCTGGCCCCTTTCAAAAATAATTTCCTAATTATATTATATCGGATTCATCCTGCTAATTATAATCAAATGCTTTTTTTCTTATAAAATGCCTCTGTTAAACTTGCCTGTTGATATCCGCTCCAGGCACTTCGCTTTCCGCGGGCG
>NZ_JBALSN010000181.1:1954-7843 GCF_036966985.1 Neobacillus drentensis
ATAAACAATAAGCTTTAATATCACCTATAAAAAAATAAAAAGGAGCTACCTCAGTGTATGAAGTAACTCCTTAGTTTTATTTACATCTTAGGAGACCCAACCATGACATTAGCCTATCGTGTTTCAATTATCAATCCCCCTAGCCTTTTTCACACTAAAAATGGAGGAGTACATTGAACAATGAGCTAATGTGTGTTTGTTCCGTTGAAGGAATTAATTCACATGGAATTAATGGAATTCAAATTCCTAAAAGAAACAAATTTTCGGTATTACCGATAGAGACTCATTACTTAACCATTTGGGTTTTTCTGTTTCTTGGCAATTATCCTTTTTGTTGGCTTCAATAAAATTTCACATTGATAAATCTTAAACATTTTCCTTTGATATGGTTCTCTATGGATAACATAGATGCCAATTATGAAAGGATTTTATTTTTCGATTTCGCCTTTCCATAGAGGGAAAACAATCGCTCCACATGCCAAATGATTATTAAGGATTGACCTTACTACTCGTTCACAAAACGGAACGAACACGTATGGTTGAGCCTCCTAAGATGCTAATGTTTTTTCTTTCTTTTACAATTAAATTATAACACGGAATTTTTTGAATTTACGGATTATATGTGTCGGATATGTGAATTATTGGATATTTAAGTGCTTGCAGAGAGGGGTAAATTATCTTTAAGTTTGATGGAAAGGATGCTTAACATCTTATGCTTAAAGCTATAAATAAATACGCGAAACCTTTTGACACAGCTACCGATCTCGATCCATTAATCAATGCAATTGGTGATGCAAAATATGTGCTCCTTGGTGAATCTTCTCACGGAACCTCTGAGTTTTATTCACTCCGAGCAGAGCTATCCAAAAGATTAATTAAAGAAAAAGGTTTCTCCTTTATTGCAGTTGAGGGTGATTGGCCCTCTTGCCAGAGTATCAATCAATACATTAAGGGCTTTAACCATTCGACGAACGACGTACGGAGAGTACTGGAAAGCTTTAATCGCTGGCCGACTTGGATGTGGGCAAACCAAGAAATGATCGGACTTATTGAGTGGCTGAAGGATTATAATCAACAAACTAATTTTTCTCAAAAAGTCGGTTTTTATGGTTTGGATGTCTATAGTCTTTGGGAAAGTATGGATGAAATTATTCGCTATTTAGAAAAAATGAATTCCCGGAGCCTTCAAGCCGCAAAAAAAGCTTTTTCGTGTTTTGAACCCTTCAACCGCAATCATGAATCATATGCTGTTTCGGCAGGATATCTCTCTGAAGACTGTACGAGAGAAGCACTCGAACTTCTCGCCTCCATCCAGAAAAACAAATGGAAATTTGAAGACAATCAGGAAAGCAGCCTGAATATGGAGGTAAACGCCCTTGTCACCGCAAATGCTGAAGAATATTACAGGACAATGGTCAAAAGTGACTCGAAATCATGGAATGTCCGTGACCACCACATGGTAGAAGCCCTCAACTCCGTGATGAATTTTTATGGAGATCATGCCAAAGCAATCATCTGGGAGCATAATACCCATGTCGGTGATGCCAGAGCAACCGACATGAAAGAAGAAGGAATGGTAAATGTCGGCCAGATTATTAGGGAACAAAATGGTACAGAAAATGTATTTATCGTCGGGTTCGGGACCTATACTGGTACGGTGATTGCATCTACTGAATGGGGTAAAGACGTTCAAATCATGCAGGTACCTCCTGCTCAATTTGGCAGTTGGGAATCACTAATGCATAAGACCAGTCCGACTAATAAATATTTACTTTTTACCGATCAGAACCGTGATGAGTTTTCGACTACCATTGGTCATCGTGCAATAGGTGTGGTTTATAGGCCAGAATATGAACATTTCGGTAATTATGTTCCCTCCAACATGGGTCAGCGGTACGACAGTTTTATCTTCTTTGATCAAACAAAAGCATTGCAGCCACTTATTTTAGAACATGTACTTACATGAAAAAAAGTCTTCCTTCAGAGATTTTGAAGGAAGACTTTTTTATTAATCCACTATAGGATTTTTAAAATTATCAGTAGTAGGAATTTTGTTTTCTTTTATTTTATTTTCCACTCGCCATTTATGTTCAACCAATTTATCATTACTAGGAATCGTTATTTCACTGCCATCCGGCATCTCAAATCGATATTGATAAAAACTGGTAGTACCTTGGTGGTTTCTATATAGAATATGGACTTTTGAAATACGATCCCATCTATATTCCTTTTCTTTTAGGCTTTTCAATGTATTATAATGAACACCCGCGTTATCCAAATAATAATAGTTGGTTGAGCTTAAGATAAATGCGGGGATACTAGCTAGAATCATTGCCCCCGAAACCACTTTAAACCAAATACCTTCCCATCGCTGTCTAAAAATTAGGTAGAGAGTTAACATGACTGCGGTATAAATCATCCCACCCATAAAAGTGATATAAGCAGAAAATGGCGTCGAAAAAAACCATTGCGACCGAGAATAATAAACCATACTTTGGTATGATGGCACCACAATAAATGGCACAAAAATGCTGCATATGTACAAAATAATCGTATATGCAACCAGTTTTACATGATTTTCCTCAGTGGACTCCTTTTTCTTTATCAATCAAAAATATCCCCCCATTATTCCCCAGTATACATTTGACGAAAACTCCCAAAAAAGGTTTCATGGCTATTCAGAATTTTTTTCCTTTTCATGGTATCTTGCTAAATGGGATTTTTATCCGATTCTTTTAATACATAACCACCGAAAATATCCGCATACTATTTTTGTATTTCAATTATATAACGAAAGAAGGATTACTTATGACAGTTGGAACACAAGTAAAACAAGCATTGGCAGGACTAAAAAGTGCTCAGGCAAGTTTTGAAACCTTTGCACTAGCCACAGATAACCAAAATGCAAAGCAACTTTATCAACAAGCGGCACAACAGACTCAATCTGTTCTTGATAGCCTGGAACCGCGCCTTCAAGAAATTCTCAATGAAGAGCCTCAATATAATCAATAAAATGCAGTTTTAGGTTGGCATTTTTGCCAACCCCTTTTTGATATATAGAATCCCTTATGAAAGGAAGTTTACTTGTGACCATCGCTTCAAATGTTAAGCAATGTCTCGCTACTATGAATGGAATCGAAGCACAGCTGGCTTCCTTCGCGCTAAATTCTTTGGATAGTGAAGCACAAGCTACTTTTAATCAAGCCATGTTAACGGTTGGAGAAGTAAAGAAAGATCTCCAATACCGTGTATTAGAACTTGAACGACATGAACCCCAATACAAAGGGTCATAAATCTTGAGGTGAGAAAATGATGCCAGATTGGGTTTTTATAATAGTCCGTTCGTTAGTCTTCTTGGTACTCTTATTTATTACCACCAAAGTACTAGGTAAGAAACAAATATCTGAACTGTCATTCTTTGAATATGTTGCAGGTATTACCATTGGAAGTATTGCCGGAGAAGTCGTAACGGGTTTGGAAGGTAATATGTTCCATGGTGCACTGGCACTTGTCGTTTTTGGATTCGTAACATTTCTGGTGAATTTTTTAGCTATAAAAAGTAAAAAGTTTAGTGATTTTGCTGAGGGAAAAAGTACTGTTGTTATTAAGGACGGAAAAATTTTAGAAGAAAATTTGAAAAAGGAAAAATATACCATCGATGAATTATCGGCTCTTCTTAGACAGAAGAATATTTTTAAATTTGCTGATGTAGAATTTGCAGTGTTGGAACCCCGAGGAAATTTAAGCGCATTATTAAAAAGAGAAAACCAACCACTTACACCCAAAGATTTACAAATGAAAATGCCGAATGAGAAAGAACCACAAACGGTTATCATGGATGGAAATATTGTTGATGAATCGTTAAGATGTGCAGGAAAAGGTAGAGGCTGGTTATATACAGAGTTAGAAAAACTAGACGTAACACTTGATAATGTATTCCTTGGACAAGTGGATTCATACGGAGAACTCACGGTAGATCTATATGACGATAAAATTCAAGTTCCAGCTCCCGCACAACGTCCACTACTTTTGGCTACCTTAAAAAAAATTCAGGCTGATTTAGAGATTTTTTCGCTTGAGACCAATTGTGAAAAATCAAAAGCAATGTATAAGCAAAATGCAAAGAAGATTCAAGAAACCATTGATGTCTTAAGTCCTTATTTAAACGGTTAATTACACTAAAAGAAGCAATATAAAATCCTTATCAAGCTTATTTGATAAGGATTAATCATTTCTAACTATTCATTTTCAGCGACCGTTCATTCTGAATTATTTTCTGGTTACTTTTATGCGAAAAAAAGCTGTGCAGGATCATACCAACCATGACCAATCCCATACCCCACCAAGATAGCAGCGTCGGGAAGGTGCTGTTTAGTAGTAATAATTCTCCAATAACAGCGAATAATACCTCCACAGATTGTGTCGCCTCAACGGCCGCAAGTTTCTGCATATTTCCTCTAACTAGATCGGTTGCTTTAAAAAATAAAATGGTGGCAATTACTCCTGAGGTTACAGCAACAAGTCCGGATTGGATTATTTGCCCTTTGCTTGGTGTGCCAATCGTAAATAGTCCATATATGGATAATACAATCCATAATGGAAGACTAGCTAAGGTCATTCCTAATACACGTTGGAAGACATCCAGCCGTCCGCCACATATATCCATCATTTTTCGGTTTCCTAGTGGATAAGCAAATGAAGCAATCAGCACAGGAAGAACACCCAGGGTAATCACACCAATAGATATTTGATTGGCCTGTTCCATTTGCATCAAGATAATTCCTAAAAGGATTATCACTGACATACCCAAGCCCTTAAATGGGATTTTTCCCTTTTGCTGGATTGGACCTTTTTCAGTCATAACCCTTTCGTAAAAAAATGGAGCCAGCAAAGACCCTGAGATAATCGTTACCTGCCAAGTAGCTGCAATGAGCCACCCTGGGGCATATGCTGCAGAAAAACAAATAGGGCCATAAAATAATCCAAAACCAACCGAACTCCATAATAGCCAACTACCTGGATTTTTTTTCATATCCCAAAGCAAGGGTTTAAGATTTTTTCTTCCAATGACAATAATAAGTAAAAAAGGGACCATAAAGAAATACCTTAAAGATGCACTCCAAATCCAGCTGCCCCCTGCCTGGTCCATCGATCTGTTGAGGATAAATGTAAATGCAAAAAAGAAAGCCGCTAAGATACCTAAAATAATCGGCCGCAATAATCTCTACTCCTTCTATTACATTATTAATATGTATATAGTGTATTTTCCATTATATTGGGGGAACTATCAAGTTGAATTTTTATTGAGTTCATATGTATACAAACATATTTTAACGCATAAAGTTTTTTGGATACAGATGAAACTTTCTTATCCCCCATTCGTAAAAAGGATAGATTAATAAAAAAAGTGAGGTTGAGATCCATGTTTGGAAAAGTAGCTGCCGATATTTTAGGTTTAAGTGATGTGGGTGCTGTTATTAAACCAGAGAATTATGACAAGGTAGACGCAGACGATTATGTCATGCATGAAGACAATGAAAAAATTTATTTTCTTATCAAATCCAAATCAGATGAATATTGCTTTACCAACAATGCTCTTATCCATTTAGATGGAACAAGTGCAACCAGCAAAAAGCGGATGCTCCATCGTTATAGTTATGCTACCAACCGAATCTCAGACGTGTATCTTGAAACAGCGGGAACGGTTGACCTTGACGTCGAAATTAAATTTAAAATTGGTTCTGTGCCTTTCTCCATTGATGTACATAAAAAACATATTGAGGAAATTAAGGATTTATATAAAGCCCTAATTAAAATTTCAGAAATATCACATGAAAATGAAATTTCCCTTCAGTTTGCTAAACAAAGCTTAGATGTTGCGTCCACTAC
>NZ_JBALSN010000182.1:0-1419 GCF_036966985.1 Neobacillus drentensis
GTTTTGTTCGCTGCGTATTTTTTTGAGTAATACCTGGCAGCCAGCTGAAACAAGACGATAGGTTTCATCAAAGTCACCTGTATAAAATGGATCGGGGACATCTTTCCTGTATTTGGTCAGGTCAAGCAGCCTAATGATCTTTGGATGATTAGACTGCCCGGTTATCCTGTAAATATTTTTTATGTTGCTTTCGTCCATACCGATAATATAGTCGAATTTCCAAAAGTCTCCTTTCTTTAGTCGGCGTCCAACAAGCCCATTAGAAGAGATATTGTATTTATTCAGAATATTAAGAGTTCCTTCGTGCGGAGGGAAGCCGATTTGCCATGAACTGGTTGCAGCGGAATCAACTGCGATTTTGTTTGTCAAATTTTCCTTTTTGACTAAGTTGCGAAACAAAGCTTCAGCCATCGGTGAACGGCAAATATTTCCCAGGCATACAAATAAAACGTTGATCATGAACTTAACCCCTTTAATTGATTTTATTTTTTTCATTTTAATAGTCTTTTTTGAAATGAATTATGTATTTACAAAATAATGGATTGGACAGGTTGTTGTTTTGCACCTCCAGGCGTTATTGAGGTCTTTTAATTCCAAGCTGCTCCTACGATGATAAGAAATATAAATATACAATGATTAAAACAAAACCAGCTCCGTAAGTACCGTCTGCCAAGTACAGTGCCTTCTTTTCACTCGTAATCACAAAGTATGTACCGAACAGAAAAACGGAACGGCGCTAGTGCTATTTTTATAAGCTGTTTCCTGGCATCTGAAATGCGAAGAACTTCACTTAAGCTAAGGACCTTATTTATGCGTCCTTCATTTGGAGGAATATTTTAATGAACCAATTAAAAGAAAAAATTGCAATTATTACGGGTGTAAGCCGTTTGAAAGGGATTGGAGCAGCTATTTGTAAAGAGTTAGCTGATACGGGCTATCATATCTTTTTTACGTACTGGACGGAATATGATAAAAAAATGCCTTGGAGCATTGATTTAGATGAGCCAATGAAATTAAAAGGAGAATTATTAAAAAAAGGTGTTAAGGTGTCATGTATGGAGTTGGATTTAACGCAACATAATGCACCTGAACAACTTATTAATAGAGTTTCTGAACAACTTGGTTATCCTGATATCTTAATTAATAACGCAGCATATTCAACGAATAACGATTTTTCAAATGTAACTGCTGAAGAATTAGATAAACATTACATGGTAAATGTTCGTGCAACAACACTATTAAGTAGTAAATTTGCTCAAGGGTTTGATAAAAAATCTGGTGGAAGAATAGTCAATATTACTTCAGGTCAATTTCAAGGACCAATGCCTGGTGAATTAGCATATGCAACAACTAAGGGAGCAGTTGATGCTCTAACTATTACATTGTCAGCTGAACTAGCCCCTTTAGGAATAACGGTTA
>NZ_JBALSN010000183.1:0-354 GCF_036966985.1 Neobacillus drentensis
CACACATCAATCGGATAACTTAATCTTAAAAGGAATTACAAAAGATGTGATTTTGCAGGTCTGCGAAAGAAATAACATTGTTGTTGAGGAACGAACATTTACACTTGATGAACTTATTAATGCTGAGGAAGTGTTCCTTTCAAGTACGACGGCAGAGGTAATGCCGATTATTGAAGTGGATGGGAAGCGTGTAAGGGATGGCTTGCCTGGTCCTGTCACCAAAAGACTGCAGGAATTCTTTGAGCAAGAAATTGAAAAACAATGCGGAGCTCTTAAGGACAAGATTCTTTTTTAGAAATGAAGACGTGAACACAGAAAGTGTCCACGTCTTTTTACAATGATAAGTTTTTGAAC
>NZ_JBALSN010000183.1:396-10872 GCF_036966985.1 Neobacillus drentensis
TACGCCGCTGACCAGGGCACTTGCGCTTTTCTTATTATTGGAATAAGTCACTGGACAAATACCTCTCCCCTGTATCGCAAGCAATACAAACGACGACATCATTAGGGGTTAATCGTTTGGCAACTTCTATCGCAGCAAAGCAAGCTCCACCCGAGGATGGCCCGACAAGAATACCTTCTTCTACAGCCAACCTGCGTGCAATATCATAGGCATCTTCATCATTGATTTGATGGATTTCATCATAGATATCCTGATTAAGAATCTCTGGAATAAATCCAGGGCTTGTCCCAACAAGTTTGTGCTTGCCAGGTTTTCCGCCTGACAAAACAGGCGATCCTTTTGGTTCCACGACGTGGACTGTTATATTTTCAAAATGTGCTTTTAATGTTTCTCCTGTACCCGTAATCGTTCCCCCCGTTCCGGCGGTGGCAACAAAGGCAGCAAGTGGTTTGCCAAGTTCGTTCATTGCTTCGATGATTTCTACAGCGGTAGTATGTCGGTGTGCATCTGAGTTCGCATGATTCTCAAATTGCATCGGCACAAAGCTATTGGGAATCTCGCTAGCTAATTCAAGGGCTTTTTTGATGGCTCCTGGCATTTTTTCATCCCCAGATGTAAGGACAACTTCCGCACCGTATGCCTTTAAAATACTGATTCTTTCTTGCGTCATCGTATCAGGCATGACGATAATCGATTTATAGCCTCGTGCAGCAGCATTCATGGCAAGGCCAATCCCTGTATTTCCACTTGTCGGCTCGATAATAGTGGAACCTGTTATTAATTTTCCAGCCTTTTCAGCTTCAACAATCATATTATATGCTGCACGGTCTTTTACGCTCTTACTAGGATTAAAGTATTCCAACTTTAAATAAACCGATGCCCCATCCTTGGGTCCTAACCGATTTAGTTTAACGAGTGGTGTATCTCCGATTAGTTCAGCTATATTGTTGACTACTTTCAAGAGGCCCGCGTCCTTTCCATCCTTTGAAATAAATATCTAATAATTAGTTTCCTATCTAATAATAAATAAATATTAACTCTTTGTAAAAAAATCCGCTAATTGTCTGTCTGCTAATAGATACATTTAGGACAAAATAGACTAGAATTATTTATAGAAGGGAACATAACTATGGAAAAACGATCCCATTATTTCTTTGCCGTAAGAATACCAGAGCATACAAAATTAGTAATGAGAGACCATATGGAAAAAATTAAGGAAATGATTCCATTTAGCCGATGGGTGCATTATCTGGATTTACATATTACCCTAGCGTTTCTTGGAGGTGCCCCACCTGATAAATTAACAGAAGCAGATAAAAACGTTAAAATTGCCCTTAGCGATGAGACTGCACTTAAATTGAATATCAACAAACTTGGTTTTTTCGGCAGTGTTACTTCACCCCGCGTTTTCTGGGCCGATACAGAGGAAAGCACACATTTACAAACCATCAGAAAAAAAGTGTTTTTCGCTTGTGAGCAGGCAGGGTTTCAACTGGAAACAAGACCATTCCGTCCCCATATTACTCTTGCGAGAAAATGGATGGGAGAGCATCCTTTTCAAAACGATATGCTTAAACTGTGGGAGGAACTCCAGCCTGTGCCCCTTTCTTTTGATGCTGTTGATGTGGTACTTTATCAAACACACTTGAACAAAATACCAAAGTATGAAGCCATAAAAATATATCCTTTAACCCTCACAAACACATAAAATAAATAAAGGTTGGTATTATGAAGCAAATTTACTTTATTATAAATCCTAAAGCGGGCAATGGTCATTGCTTTAAGATATGGGAAAGAGTGGAGCACCAACTAAAAGCTAATCGTGTTAAGTACCTTGCATTTTTTACTGAATCCCCTGGACATGCCAAGATTCTAGCAACACAAATCGCGCAAAAGAATTCTGAGCAAAAGATTGTTATTGCCGTGGGTGGAGATGGAACGATGCACGAGGTGATGAATGGGGCAGTCAAGAATAATAAAATTACACTTGGATTTATTCCTGGCGGGTCTGGAAATGACTTTTCTAGAGGCTTTCAAATTCCAGTTGATCCTGTTGAAGCACTAGCCGTGATACTGCGTTTAGCAAAACATAAGGGTTTGCCAATCGATATTGGGAAAATTACATTGGCTGAATCAAATCAGCACTTTTTTATTAATAACATGGGTGCTGGATTTGATGCCATCATTTCCTATGAAGTGAATCAATCCCGGATGAAAGCCATATTAAATAAACTTGCGATGGGCAGAATGGTTTATGTTTATTTTTTGTTAAAAAAATTATTTACTTATAAAACCTCAACAATTGATTTATCAATTGACGGGAAAAAGCATATATTTGAACAGACATGGTTTGTAACTGCTTCCAATCAACCCTATTATGGCGGTGGGATGAAAATTGCCCCTGCGGCTGAACCAGATGATGGACTTTTTGACATTACCGTGGTCCACCAATTAACACGATGGAAACTGCTGCTTGTTTTTATTAGTGTATTTTGGGGAAAGCACATCCATTTTAAAGAAGTGAAAACCTATACGGGCAGGAGTGTTTCCATCCAATCTCCAACAAAACTTTTTGTTCATGCCGATGGGGAGCATATCGGATTTACACCCTTGAAGATAGACCTTCAAGCAAGCGCTCTGGAAGTGCTAACAAGAAGAAACCGTCTGAATGAAGTGGAGATGAAAGAGAGGGACTCGAATGATTGCTACTGACCGAAATTTCTTCGCATATCTAGATGAGATGAAGATCATTACGATTCTTCTTCCTCTTTCCTATCATCACGGATTGTCATCCTCCTTTTCGATTACAAGTGATTTTCAAGAACATCCATTGAAAATCATCGAGAAGGTACAAATAGAAAATAAAATGAAATATATTTGCGAATTTTCAAAGGAGTATTCCTTTGAAAAACAATATGTGATTATCGATGAGCATGGAGGGAAAACAGACCTCCAAATTGGTGCCGTCATTCGAACAGAAGAATTTGACGAGAAATTTTATTATGACGGAAATGATCTCGGTGTTACCTTTCAACCGGGGCTAACTCGGTTTAAGCTTTGGGCACCCACCGCTACTCAGGTTAAATTAAAGTTACGTCCATCTAATAGCAGTTTTTCAGAAATTGTAAAAATGAGACGAGAAGATCGTGGTATATGGTCCGTTACTATAAGCCGTGATATAGAGCTCTATCAATATAGTTTTCTTATCTTAGTCAATCAAGAATGGCGTGAAGCAGTGGATCCTTATGCAAAAGCTGTGACTGTTAATGGTGAACTTGGAGTGATTGTAAGACTTGATAAAACCAAGCGACCGCGTCCTAACTTACCTGAAATTAAAAATTCAGTGGATGCCATCATATATGAGACCCACATAAGGGACTTAACGATTCACCCCAAAAGTGGTGTTAAGAATAAGGGCCTTTATCTAGGTGCAGGCGAGCAAAATACAATAGGAATGGATGGGGAACCCACGGGGTTAGCGTATATTAAGGATTTAGGTGTTACCCATATTGAATTCCTGCCTTTTCATGATTTTGCTGGTGTGGATGAACTGCATCGAAATAAGGAATATAATTGGGGATACAATCCTCTTCATTTCAATGCCCCTGAAGGAAGCTATTCAACGAATCCTGCCAATCCATATTCAAGAATTATCGAATTAAAGCAGTTAATTGATCAAGTTCATAGTCTTGGCCTCAGAGTGATCATGGACGTGGTATATAATCATGTGTATGTTCGTGAGACTTCCTCTTTTGAAAAGGTGGTTCCTGGTTATTATTTTCGTCATAACGAGATTGGACTTCCGTCAAATGGTACGGGGGTTGGAAATGATATTGCCTCGGAACGCAGGATGGTCAGAAAATATATTGTGGATTCCATTCAATACTGGTTGGAGGAATATCATATTGACGGATTTCGCTTTGATTTAATGGGGATTTTGGATGTGGAGACGATGAAAGAGGTAAGGAAAGTTTGCGATAGTCTTTCAAAAGGGACAATAATCATCGGCGAAGGCTGGAACCTTAACACACCACTTCCAACAGAACAGAAAGCAACAATTGGAAACCAGGCAAAAATGCCACATATCGCTCAATTCAATGATAAATTTCGTGATTCTATCAAGGGAAGTTCATTTAACTTATTTGATAAAGGCTATGCCTTAGGTAATGATCATTACCTCGGGGCAGCTAATGAAGTCATGACTGGCAGCATCGGTTATACGAAACAGGGGCCTGGTACTTTTAATGAACCCTTTCAGTCATTAAATTATGTAGAATGTCATGATAACCACACGATGTGGGATAAACTTCTAGCATGTCTCCCCGATGCAGATGATTCTTTACGAATAAAGTATCATCGACTCGCCACAGCGATTGTTTTGTTGTCTCAGGGAATCCCCTTCCTTCACAGTGGTCAAGAGTTTTTTCGAACAAAAAAGGGGGATGGGAATAGTTATCGTTCCTCTGATGAAATCAATCAACTGGACTGGAAAAGAAAGATTATTTATAAAGATAACGTAGAATATGTAAAAGGACTTATTCAAGTACGTAAAGAATTTTCTTGTTTCCGAATGAGAACTTCTGCAGAAATCCGATCAAATATTCACCAAATGCCATTAGCTTCCCCACTGTTGGGATATTGGTTTAAAGGTGATAATGAACTAATCTTATTAATCAATCCCACCACAAAAAAGCATATTATTACGTTGCCCGAAGGGGATTGGACAGTCTTAGTTGATCATGAAAAAGCAGGGATTACTTCCAAGGGGATTTTGTATGGAGAAGAGATGAGTATCGAACCAGTCTCCATAAATGTTTTGCTAAAAAAATAGTTTCTGCAGATATACTTGACGAAAAAAGGTAATCCGAGATAAAATTTAATAAGATGGCTATTGTGTGCAATGGTTTCAATAGCTTTTTTTTTATTTCAAAAAAATAAAAGCTGTTAATGAAACTGTGGTAATATAAGACCTTCCGGCAGCGCAGGTTATACCTCTGACATAGGGGAATAGGCCCATAAGAACGGCATAAATTGAAGGTGAGCAATTTTGGATCATATACTAGGACAAGAGTGGGAAATTACCCCTGCTGGAGGCAAAACAGGTGAAGCCTTTTATGCAAAATATAAAGACCAAAGGCTTTTTTTGAAGCGGAATTCCTCTCCGTTCCTTGCTGTACTCTCAGCAGAAGGCATTGTCCCAAAGCTTGTTTGGACAAAAAGGTTGGAAAGTGGAGATGTAATTACTGCACAGCAGTGGCTTCCCGGCAGAGAACTAAAGCCACAAGAAATGAATCAAAAACTCGTTGCTAGACTGCTAAAGAAGATTCATTGCTCAGAGCCAATGCTGGGTATGTTAAGCCGGATAGAGACCTCTCCATTACATCCAGAGCCTATATTGCAATCGGTGGTAAACGAGTTAGATGAACAGGTACTTTCATTGCCTGAAGTGCAACATGCAATGAGCTTTTTAAAAAAGGAAGCATTAAATGTCTATTGCGATGAGAAAGTGGTTTGTCATGGAGATGTTAACCATAACAACTGGCTGCTTGCTGAAGACAACCAGTTGTATTTGATTGATTGGGACGGGGCAATGATCGCCGACCCCGCCATTGATCTAGGATTGCTTCTTTATTGGTATATTCCAAAAGAGAATTGGCAGGATTGGTTAAGCATGTACGGCAAAGAGCTGACCGATAACCTAAAGTTACGAATGAAATGGTATGTTACTATTCAGACGCTTTCTTCAATTCAATGGTATAAGAATAAAAATCGCTTGGAAGAAATGAACAAATGGATAAAGTTCTTAGATGAAATTCGCTAATCAGGAAAATTGATCAATATTACTTACCCAACTTGATAAGTTTGCTTGGTTAGATAAAATATGTTGATCCAAATCAGCTGTACCAACTCCATGGTGGCTGTACTGATATACTTCCTGTAAGATATTCTTAACATTTTGATCAACCTCTGTGTTTATCATTAGAGATTTCACTAATCGCTCTAATTGTTCACATTCGGCAACAGACCCGCAGCAATCGGTTTGATGATTGTTTAATATATCTTTTAATAAAGTGACTTGGTCATCATGACTTAATGGCATGAATGTACACCCTCTCAAGTGTTTTTTAAAAACAAGAATTCACACTGTTAGGTTGTGAATTCTTTTTTTGTTTATGCATGATCTTATTTTCCATTAAGTTAAACTTGTACTGAAAAATGGTGCATGATATAGGTAACGAATAATATTATTTTTAGGAGTGTCATAAATGAGAGTTAGACATAAACCTTGGGCAAAGGAAAAAATCGAGCAACATCCTCAATATATTGTTTCCAATCCTGAAGAATATAAAGGAAAATGGCATGAAGTTTTTAATAATGATCAACCGCTTCATATTGAAGTTGGTACAGGCAAAGGTCAATTTATTACGGAAATGGCAAGAACGAATCCAACAATTAATTATATTGGTATTGAATTATACGATAGTGTCATCATTACTGCTTTAGAACGATTAATTGAAGCAGATTTACCAAACCTTAGGCTCCTTAATGTAAATGCAGTGGATTTGCCGAAATATTTTGCCAAAAATGATGTGGACCAGGTCTATTTGAACTTTTCTGATCCATGGCCAAAATACCGTCATAGAAAAAGAAGATTAACATATAAGGACTTCCTAAAGCTTTATGAGGATATTATGTGTGATGGTGGGGAAATCCATTTTAAAACAGACAACCAAGGGTTATTTGAGCATTCTCTAATTAGCTTTTCGGAGTACGGATTATTATTAAAGTACATTAGTCTTGATCTTCATAAAAGTGATTATGAAGGAAATATCATGACAGAGTATGAAGAGAAATTTTCAGAAAAAGGAAGCCGTATTTATCGCTGCGAAGTAAAATATCAAAACTAACTTTTCAGGACAGTTCATTATTGAGCTGTCCTTTTTTATTTCTTCAAATAATCAGACAATGTTAAAATATAGAAAAGAGCAAAGGGGGAAGAAATGTTGGAAACAGTAAAAGTTGGTAGTGTGACAGTGACATGGTTATCTGGAGGTGTCACAAATTTAGATGGCGGTGCTATGTTTGGGGTTGTTCCAAAAGGAATGTGGTCGAAGAAATACCCCTCCAATGAAAGAAACCAAATTGAATTACCAACGGATCCGATGTTCATTCAAATGGATGGGAAAAATTTCTTAGTCGAAACAGGAATTGGTAAAGGGAAATTATCAGAAAAACAATTAAGAAATTTTGGTGTAACGAAAGAATCAGAGCTGGATGATTCTTTAGCTAAGTTAGGTTTACATGCAGAAGATATCGACTACGTCTTGATGACTCATTTGCATTTTGACCATGCAGGCGGCCTGACAAAGCTAGAGAATGGACATTACGTTTCAGCCTTTCCTAATGCAAAAATCATTACCTCACAAGTAGAATGGGATGAAATGCGTAACCCTAATATTCGCTCGAAAAATACATATTGGAAAGAAAATTGGGAAGCGATTGAAGCGCAGGTAGTCCCTTTTGAAGAAAAATGGAACTTAGGGGCGCTGACCATGGTTCATACTAGCGGTCATAGTAACGGACATTCAATCCTTATAATAGAGGACCGGGGAGAATTGTTAATTCATATGGCTGATCTGATGGCAACTCATGTCCATCAACCTGTGTTATGGGTGATGGCTTATGACGACTATCCAATGACCTCGATTGCAGCCAAGGAAAAATGGATTTCATACGGATTACATAAAAACGCATGGTTTAGTTTTTATCATGATGCTTTTTACCGGGCAGTGAAATGGGATTCGGGAGGCAATCAAATTGTTGAAAGTATTCAAAGAGAAAATTAAGAAAAAAATAGCCGTAACCTGTCAGGTACGGCTATTCTTACTATGAAACAAGTTCGTTGGACAAAGACCGAATATCCAAGAGGGTACCAGTTTGGGCATCGGCAATGAATTCGAATTGCTCTGTTGTACCATCATTGTTTTTAGAAATGCCGCCTTTATAGACGAGGTAATTGATGTGCTGTTTTTCATACGGCTCTGCTTCCATATGTATCCATGAACCATTGATTGGTCCATTCTTAGTAAATTGCTTTTTTACTTGTTCTAATACTTTTTCGGGCGATACATTTGTTTTACTATAAATGATTTCTTTGGCAGCATACCCGCTAATCAACCCGACCGCTGCACCGAGGAGAAATGACTTCCAATTCATAAAGGACCTCCCAAAGATATATTTGGAAAAGATAGGATTCTCTTCTCAGTATATCGTATTTATGGAAAGGAACATACTATTACATATATTAAATTCAATTGATGGAAAGAGAAACCAAAGTTCTGTAAAATTAAATATATACATAAATTAACCCGAGAAACCTAAAGGAGCTCAAAAAAATGAACGATCAAACCTTAAAGCTTTTTCAAACATTAACAGAACTTCCCGGTGCTCCCGGAAATGAACATTTAGTCAGAAAATTTATGAGGGAACAATTATCTCAATTCTCAGATGAACTTGTTCAAGATAATCTTGGCAGTATTTTTGGGGTGAAAAGGGGAGCAGAGACGGGTCCAACTGTAATGGTAGCAGGTCATATGGATGAAGTAGGCTTCATGGTGACTGCGATTACAGAAAACGGAATGCTTCGCTTTCAGCCACTTGGCGGCTGGTGGAGTCAAGTAATTCTGGCCCAGCGTGTTCAAGTGATGACCAATAATGGCCCAGTGATTGGTGTCGTTGGTTCGATTCCGCCACATCTATTAGATGATGCAAAGCGGAATAAACCAATGGAAATAAAAAATATGTTGATAGACATCGGCGCAGACAATCGTGAGGATGCCAAACAGTTAGGGATAAAGCCAGGGCAGGCAATTCTGCCAATTTGCCCATTTACACCAATGGCCAATCCAAAAAAAATATTAGCAAAAGCATGGGATAACCGCTACGGTTGTGGCTTAGCTATTGAGTTGCTGCAGGAATTAAAAGACGAAACATTACCAAATACGCTTTATTCAGGGGCAACGGTCCAAGAAGAAGTCGGTTTACGTGGTGCTCAAACTGCTGCTAATATGATCAATCCAGATATCTTTTTTGCACTCGACGCAAGTCCTGCTAATGATATGACGGGTGATAAGAATGAATTTGGCCAATTAGGGAAAGGGGCATTGCTTCGAATCCTTGACCGCACAATGGTTACACATCGCGGGATGAGAGAGTTTGTCCTCGATACTGCTGAAACACATAAAATTCCTTACCAATATTTTGTCTCACAGGGCGGAACAGATGCCGGCCGGGTCCATCAATCAAATGAGGGTATTCCAAGTGCGGTTATTGGTATTTGTTCGCGTTATATTCATACGCATGCCTCGATTGTACATGTGGATGATTATGCAGCTGCGAAAGAACTGATTGTTAAACTAGTCAAGGCTTGTGACAAAACAACGGTTGATACAATAAAAGCTAACAGTTAAGTTAACTTTTTAGGGGGCATTTTATGCTCCCTTTACTTTGTTAAAAAGGAGTACATATCATCATGAAAATTATTATTGGGTCAAAGAACCCTGCTAAAATTAATGCAGTGAAAAATTGTTTTACTGAGAACCATGAATTTGTTGACTTAGATATTCCATCTGGAGTTAACGAACAGCCGTTTTCTGATGAAGAAACAATTAAAGGAGCCATTAACCGGGCAATTGGTGCCCTACAACATGGAAATGGCGACATTGGGATTGGACTTGAGGGCGGTGTTCAAGAAACGAGTTACGGATTATTCATATGTAACTGGGGGGCACTTGTATGCAATGATAGAGAACCGATTATTGCCGGCGGAGCAAGGATCCCTCTTCCGGAAGAAGTAGCAGTCCGATTAAGGGCAGGTGAAGAGCTAGGACCGGTTATGGAAGATTATGCGAAAAGTAAAAATGTAAGGAAACAAGAGGGAGCAGTTGGTATCTTTACTAACGGAAAGGTGAATCGCTCTGAAATGTTTACTCATGTTATGAACCTATTAGTGGGACAATACAAAAGGAGCAGATGATTGGACTGAAAAGCAGTCTAACTGCTATGATTTCATAAGAAAGCATTGAAAAGTGCAAAAGATTCTAACGGAGGCGTTGAATTTGAAGAATTTAGAGTCAGCAGAGCAATTTGAACAGCTGCGCGATCATGGAAAAACAATTTTCATGTTTTCAGCAGGCTGGTGTCCGGATTGTCGAGTTATTGAGCCGATTTTACCAGAAGTAGAATCCAAATTTAATGAGTATACATTTATTCATGTTGATCGAGATGAGTATATCGATATATGCCAGCAATTAGATGTCTTCGGAATTCCAAGCTTTATCGCATTCGAAAATGGAAACGAACTAGGCCGATTCGTAAGCAAAGACCGAAAAACACAAGAAGAAATAGAAAATTTTATTTCAAGTTTAAAATAATTTGTAAACTCTGTTGATTGGAGCAGAAGGCGCGAGACTCCTG
>NZ_JBALSN010000184.1:0-9329 GCF_036966985.1 Neobacillus drentensis
CCCGTTTAGCGAAGTCCACTGCCGCTGGGCCAGCAGCTAGATAGTTATCTAATTAGGTAGATGCACTAATAAATATACGTAATGGGGGGAAGAAGATGGTTAAAACAAGTCGATCACAGGAAACTTTGTTAGAACAGGATGATAAGTATGTATGGCACTCGATGAAGCCGTATAATCCAAACTCCACGTTAGTTGCAGCAAAGGCAGAAGGCTCATGGGTAACAGATGCTGATGGAAAACGGTATTTAGATGCGATGGCCGGCCTTTGGTGTGTGAATATTGGTTATGGAAGAACTGAATTAGCTGAAGCAGCCTATGAACAGTTGAAGGAAATGGCCTATTTTCCACTATCACAAAGCCATGTTCCAGCCATCAAACTCGCGGAAAAGTTGAACAAAATGTTAGGCGATGAGTATGTAATCTTTTTCTCTAACAGCGGTTCTGAGGCCAATGAAACCGCCTTTAAAATCGTTAGGCAATACCACCAGCAAAAGGGTGAACATAATCGTTACAAAATCGTCTCCCGCTATCGTTCCTATCATGGTAATTCGATGGGGGCACTCGCCGCGACCGGCCAGGCGCAGCGAAAGTACAAGTACGAACCGCTTGCACCAGGTTTTATCCATGTCTCACCACCTGATTCCTATCGGGATGATATAAATGTCAATGATCCCAAGGAACTATCCTCGGTTAAAGAAATCGATCGGACGATGACATGGGAGTTAAGTGAAACCATTGCCGCAATGATTATGGAACCGATTATTACAGGCGGAGGTGTCCTCATTCCGCCAGATGGCTATATGAAAGCCGCAAAAGAGGTATGTGAAAAACACGGGGCGCTGCTCGTTGTTGATGAGGTCATTTGCGGGTTTGGCCGTACCGGTAAGCCGTTCGGTTATATGAACTATGGCGTGAAACCGGATATCATTACCATGGCAAAAGGAATTACCAGTGCCTATCTGCCGCTTTCCGCAACGGCTGTTCGTAAAGACATATACGAAGCATTTAAAGGCTCAGAAGAATATGATTACTTCCGTCATGTCAATACATTTGGCGGCAATCCAGCCGCTTGTGCGCTCGCTTTAAAAAATCTCGAGATTATGGAAACCGAAAATTTATTTGACCGTTCCCGTGATTTAGGTGCACAGCTTTTAAATGATTTGAAGAATCTACTGCAAGATCACCCATATGTTGGCGATGTTCGTGGGAAAGGGTTATTGATAGGAATTGAATTAGTAAAGGATAAGCGTACCAAGGAACCACTTGCAAATGATCTTGTCAATCAAGTCATCGCCAACTGTAAACAGGAAGGGATTATCATTGGAAAAAACGGGGCTACCGTAGCTGGATATAATAATGTGTTAACACTGGCCCCGCCCTTAACAATCAAACAGGTGGATTTAACCTTCCTTATAAAAACACTTACCGAATCCCTCCAAAAGATACTTTAACAAAAAATAGAGAACCCATGTATTTACAATTGTAAATGACATGGGTTCTTTTTTATTTGGAAAAATGAGACGATTTTTAGTGCTGAAAATCTAGTAAATAAATGTCGAAATCTTTTGATAGAATGATTGACAGATGATATACGTCGGTTATAATTATATTAGCAAATGTTCAATTCGATTTTACATAATTTCACGACACAGATATACCTCTTGAACAAATGCAAACTTTTATTTTTACAAATTGTTGTAACCGTTTACTTTTTGTGAAAAAGAGTTTAATAACTTTGAAAATTAGGGTGAATAAAAGATGGCGGATGAAAGGATTTCGCGCCTCGTGGAAGTGGCTAAAATGTATTATCAATTAGACTACAGCCAACAGGAAATCGCGAAAAAGTTAGGTATTTCCCGCCCCACCGTCTCTAGGCTCCTAGTCCAGGCCGTGGAAGAAGGAGTAGTCCATATAAAAATATGCGATCCCGCCGAAGATGTTCAGGAATTGGCTTTGCAGATAAAGGAAAAGTTTCAATTAAAGGATTGCATTGTCGCAGCGATTCCTGAATATAAGGATGAGCTGATCAAGGTGAAGCTGGGGGAGGTATCCGCAGATTATTTATATAAGATAGTCCAAAGCGGCGATACGATTGGGATTACCTGGGGTACAACTTTATATCAACTTGTGAAACAAATTCAACCTAAGAATGTAAAGGATGTAACAATTGTCCAGCTAAATGGTGGGGTGAGTTACTCAGAATCAAATACGTATGCATCAGAAATCATTAATGGTCTAGCGCATGCATTTCAGACTATTCCACATTTCCTGCAGGTACCTGCGGTCGTAGACCATATTGTTGTCAAACAGGCAATCATTGCAGACCGTCATGTAAAAAGAATATTGGAACTAGGCAAACAGGCTAATATTGCCATTTTTACTGTTGGGGATCCTGGGGAACAATCGACACTCATGCATGCGGGATATTTTTTAGAAAGCGACATTGAAATACTAAGGGCAAATCATACGGTCGGTGATATCTGTTCTAGATTTATTGATATCAATGGGCAGATAAGTCATCAAACATTAAACGATCGGACAATTGGAATCGAACTCTCACATTTGGCGGAAAAAGAATACGGCATCCTCATTGCAGGCGGTAATACAAAAGTCGAAGGCATCTACGGAGCGTTAGAGGGGCGTCATGCCAATGTCCTCATTACCGATCAGTATACTGCTAAGGCATTACTCGAATTTGGGGGTGAGCACCTTAATGAATAAAGATAAAATTAGGGAAATCGTCGAAGAAATTGTTAAAAATTCTCTCAAGAAAGATAAGATGGTTCCTATTGCAGCATCTAACCGGCATATACATTTATCCCCTGAACATGTTGAACGATTGTTTGGACGCGGCTACGAATTAACTAAGCTAAAAGAGTTGTCACAGCCTAACCAATTTGCAGCAAAGGAAACGGTCACACTTATCGGTCCGAAAGGAAGAATACATAATGTTCGTGTCCTCGGACCTGCTAGAGGCAGTACACAGGTAGAACTATCATTATTTGACGGTTTTACCCTCGGAGTCAAGCCGCCGATCCGTAATTCTGGGGATATTAAAGGGTCAGAATCAATTACTATACAAGGTCCGAAGGGACAAATTACCATTCGTGAAGGCTTGATCTGTGCCGCCCGCCATATTCATATGCACACAAGTGATGGGGAATCATTTGGCGTCAATGACGGGGACCTTGTCCAAGTAAAAGTGGATGGAGTTCGCGGGATCATTTTTTCCAATGTTTTAATTCGCATTTCTTCTAAATACAAACTTGAAATGCATATCGACCTGGATGAGGCCAATGCAGCTGGAATCAAAAATGGACAATTGGGTGAAATTATTGCAACCCTAAGTCCGAATCAAGTGGGTGGGGAGTAATGCTGGTGGATGTTAAAACGCAGGTTAAACTGCTTGTCCAGCAGGTAGTGGAAGCTTACTTAAAAGAGAAAATGGACCCTAAAAAGGATGCTCCGATTGCGATCCTATTAGGTTATCATTCTTCTAATCCAATGACTGTTTTGGAAGCGGTTACTCCGCTGTTGGATACATATAACGTAACGTGGATAATAACGAAGGAATGGCTCCCTTTACAAGGAGAAATGAAAGGGCTTTCCTACAAGTTACTAGAAGACTTGTCAAAACAAGAAATGGCTGCTCTGATCGATCAATCATCTATTCTCGTCATTCCTCAAGCATCGTACGGATTGCTTTCAAAGCTAGCCTTAACGGTGGATGATGAGGCAGCATTGTGGGTGGCTATCCAATATCAATTACTTGGTAAACCGATTGTCATCGCCAATAACGGTGTTGAACCGAATGTTTACCAACAGATCCATGCCCCGCATACTGTCCAGGAACGGATCCAAGCCTACATTAGGAGCATTCAAACGGATCAGGTCAAGTGGGTGCCGCTCAGTAAATTGGTTAAAACTGTCGATGAGCAATATGCAGCCTACCTTGATAAGCAATCTCTCATTCTAGCAAAACATATAGAAAGAGCTTATCAGGAAGGACTTAATGAAATTGAAGTTCCTGAAAAAAGCCGGGTCACACCATCAGCAAAAGATCTGGCAAGAGAACTAAAGATCCAAATTAATACGATCGATTCCTCGAAAGGAGGGACGCTATGATCATTTGTAAAGTGGTAGGTTCGATTGTTTCCACCACCAAAGCCGAAAAATTAAAAGGGAAAAAACTGATGATTGTTCAGCCGCTGGATATGAAGAGCATCGAAGAGGACGGAAAACCGATCGTTGCCATTGATACAGTTGGCTCAGGTGTAGGTGAAGTGGTTTTACTTGTCAGCGGAAGTTCGGCAAGACAAACAGAAATAACAAACGGTGTCCCCGTTGACGCAGCAATCGTAGGGATTGTTGATCAAATTGAAATCCAAGGAACCTCAACCTTTAATAAAGGAGCGAATTGACCTTGCAAATAAATGAAACCGATATCAAAAAAATGGTTGAACAGGTCCTCAGTCAACTAAGTCAGAATCAATCAGCAATCAACGCTGAAACAAACACATCACAAAATGATGTTAAGTTAGGCAATGGCGTGTTTGAAACAGTGGATGAAGCAGCAGCTGCAGCTAGATTGGCCTGGGAAAAGCTTCGCAAACTCCCAGTATCGATCAGAGAAAAAATGATTGAGAACATGCGAGCTGTCAGCCGTGAGCATGCCGAAAAGTTAGCACATCTTGCTGTCGAAGAAACAGGCTTAGGCAGAGTGGAAGATAAAATTGCGAAAATTCTCTTGGCGACGAATAAAACGCCTGGAATTGAAGATTTAGTCAGCACTGCTTACTCTGGTGATGACGGTTTGACACTTGTCGAGTATGCACCAATTGGCGTATTTGGATCCATCACACCTTCAACCAATCCAGCAGCGACAGTCATTAATAATTCGATTTCGTTAATTGCCGCTGGAAATACGGTTGTTTATAATCCACATCCTAGTGCGAAACGTGTTTCGATTCAAACACTTCAGCTTTTAAACCAAGCAATTGTCGCTGCGGGTGGACCTGAAAACACGCTCACATCTGTGGCGGCACCTAATCTTGAAACCTCGGCACAAGTCATGCATCATCCTCAGGTGAATGCGCTCGTTGTGACTGGAGGAGGACCTGTTGTTAAAGCTGCGATGGCGGTGGGTAAAAAAGTTATTGCTGCTGGTCCAGGAAATCCACCGGTTGTCGTTGATGAGACCGCTATTATTTCAAAGGCAGCAGCAGATATTGTTAAAGGTGCTAGCTTTGATAACAACGTATTATGCACAGCTGAAAAAGAAGTGTTCGTTGTTGATAAGGCAGCCAATGCCCTGAAAGCAGAAATGGTCAAAAACGGAGCAATTGAGCTTAAAGGCTTTCAATTTGAAAAACTGCTTGAGAAAGTAATTGTGAAAAAGAACGATAAGTTTTATCCAAACAGAGATTTCATTGGTAAAGATGCTTCTGTGATTTTACAAGCAGCGGGCATTCAAGCAAATCCAAATGTAAAGTTAATTATCGCTGAAACCACAAAGGATCATCCATTGGTAATGACTGAAATGTTAATGCCAATCTTACCAATCGTCAGAGTGCCTGATGTAGACCGTGCGATAGAGCTTGCTGTTTTTGCAGAGAAAGGCAACCGGCACACAGCGATTATGCACTCGCAAAATATTACGAATCTAACCAAGATGGCACAAGAAATTCAAGCAACGATTTTTGTGAAAAATGGACCATCTGTTTCCGGTTTAGGCTTTGAAAGTGAAGGCTTTACCACACTAACCATTGCCGGACCAACTGGGGAAGGATTAACTAGTGCAAAAACATTTACTCGTCAGCGCCGCTGCGTTTTAGTAGATGGATTAAGAATCATATAGTGAGGTGTTAGGATATGGCGAAAGCAAAAGAAGATAAAATAGTCACTTCACAAGAAGAGCAACTGAAAAATCAAGAAAAACCAAAATTAGAGATTACTAGAGGAGGAAATAAAATGGGTCAAGAAGCTTTAGGTATGATTGAAACAAAAGGTTTAGTAGGTGCCATAGAAGCAGCAGATGCGATGGTTAAAGCAGCAAACGTTGCATTAGTTGGCAGAGAATTAGTAGGTGCAGGCATCGTAACTGTGATGGTCCGTGGGGATGTAGGCGCAGTAAAAGCTGCTACTGAAGCAGGGGCAGAAGCTGCACAGCGTGTGGGAACTCTTTTATCAGTACACGTGATTCCACGTCCTAACGGTGATGTAGAAGGTATTTTACCGAAAGCAGAATAAGGTGAAACTAAATGGAACATTCCATTGAAAGCTATATTAAAAATCTTGTCAGAGATGTTATTGGTCAAAATCTATGCGGCTTGCAAATCCAAAGTGATCGGCAAACCTATGTGATTGCTAATTGGAAGATGAACAAAAACCTAAATGAGACCGCTGAATTTTTTCAAAAAATATAATGCGAACGTTTTATCAATCGGCGGTCAATTTATTGGTGAAGGCCTTGCCAAGCAATTAGTAAAGACTTGGTTGGAAACGGAGTTTGCCGGCGGCCGCCATGATCGTCGTGTGACAAAAATTATGGAAATCGAAAGTCGTTTCTTAGGGCGGCATTAGGTCTGCGATTTAGAAAAGCTGATAAACAGTTTAGATAGAAAATAGGAGAGTTTAACTCAGAGATTTATAGAAAAGAAGGCAGGTTTGTCAAATGTTTGTAGCCAAAGTGATTGGAAATATGGTCTGTACACATAAAAATGAGAATTTAGTAGGTTTAAAGCTCCTGATTGTCCAACCAGTAGATGATCAATTAAAAGATAAAGGCAAACCACTTGTGGCTATAGATACGATTGGACAATCAGGAGAAGGAGATCTTGTTTACTTAGCAAAAAGCAGGGAATCATCCTTACCGCTTAATAAAGAGTTGGTTCCATCAGATGCTGGAATCTTAGGGATTATCGACTGCTATAATGTGACTAATCGAATGGAGGAAATATAAATGAGCAACGCATTAGGAATGATCGAAACTAAAGGTTTAGTAGGGGCAATTGAAGCAGCAGACGCCATGACAAAAGCAGCAAATGTTACTTTACTAGGTAAAGTAAATGTGGGCGGCGGATTAGTTTGTGTCATGGTTCGTGGTGACGTTGGTGCGGTTAAGGCAGCAACTGAAGCAGGTGCGGATGCAGCACAGCGTGTCGGTGAATTCTTATCTGTTCACGTGATTCCAAGACCACACTCAGACATCGAGAAAATTCTTCCTGTTGCAAAATAATGAAACTAGCAAAAGTGGTTGGAAATGTCGTATCAACGATTAAAACACCGAGTCATCAAAATAAAAAGCTCATGGTTGTTATCCCTGTGGACGTATCAGGCAAGGAATTTGGGGATGCCATGATTGCCTTCGATCGTTTTTCAGCAGGGGTCGGTGATTATGTCCTGATTCTTGAAGAGGGTGGATCGGCAAGAGACATCTTAGAAGACCCAAACGGTTCTTTTGATGCGGTCATTGCCGGAATTGTTGATCGATTATAATAATGTGAGGTGAGCACGATGCAAATTGAAGCATTGGTAGAACAAATTACGAATCAAATTATGCAGCAATTAACGAATAAAGAAGCGTTGAAAGAAGTTAAGCCTGCTGCTTCTGGAAACGTGACTTACAAAGAAGGATCATCATCAAATATTATTACAGGCCCATCTGTGGCCCGGATGATTGACCATACACTTTTAAAGCCTGAAGCATCCAAAGACCAAATTGTAAAGCTCTGTGAAGAAGCAAAAGAACATAAATTTGCCACTGTTTGTGTGAATCCGTACTGGGTTGCAACAGCTGCCAAAGAGTTAAAAGGTTCTGGAGTTGGAATTACCACCGTTGTCGGATTTCCACTTGGAGCAACTAGCACATTTGTAAAGAGTGCAGAAACGCGTGACGCGATTGCAAATGGCGCCACTGAAATCGATATGGTTATAAATATTGGCGCCCTAAAATCTGGCGACTTTGAGACAGTGAAAAAAGACATTGAAGGTGTTGTATTAGCGGCGAATGGTCATGCACCAGTAAAAGTCATTATTGAAACAGGCCTTCTTGAAATCGAAGAAAAGAAAAAAGCTTGTATTCTCGCAAAAATGGCTGGAGCGGCCTTCGTGAAAACATCGACAGGATTTGGTCCTGGCTGTGCAACAGCTGAAGACATTAAGCTTATGCGTGAAGCCGTCGGTCCAGACTTGGGTGTCAAAGCCTCTGCCTGCGTGAGAGATTTAGATACTGCAAGAAAGCTAATCCAAGCCGGCGCCACAAGAATTGGTGCAAGTTCTAGTATTGCGATTATTACTGGCGGCCAAGGTACTGGTTATTAATAGGATATTTATCCAGTGGCTATGTTGAAATTTGAGTATTTCAAGTTGCTATAATTGTTACTTGGAATACTCTGATTTCTTTTTTCTTCTACTATTAAAAGTGTTGAAAATATTTAAGTAGTTTAATATAATAAAATCAGCAAAGTGAAATCGCTTACATAATGAGGAGGCATACTATGAATCATATTGGACATCAACTTAAGAAAATGAGATTAAATCGTGAAATTGAAATAGAAAAATTAGCTTTGCTTTCAGGATTAACTGCCGGAACGATTGCAGCGATAGAAGAAGGCGAACTCGATGTTCAGGTTTCCACGTTAGCGAAAATTTCTGATGTCTTGAATTGCTCCTTCTCCATTGGTGACGTTTCAATCTAATACCTATTCAAAATCGCCTTTTGGCGATTTTTTTATTAAAAAAAAGACCAATTTGGTCTTTTTTGGGGTGTTATCTATTTCTTCTCCTCCGAGGTCTAAAACGGAAATTGTCACTACTTTCGAATTCCTGATAATTATTCCCAACTGGAGCAGCATCAATATATTTATATTTCACTTTTTTGGGGGTCTCAATGGCTGCCTCCGCCTCATTTACCGCTTCTTCAACTATCACTTCATTAATCGGTTCTGGTTGATCTTCCTCAGCATTTACAATTTCATATAAGATAACTTCCACTTCATTACTTAGAGCTTCAAAATCAGTACTAAAAGTTCTACCTGCATTAGTAATAGTTTCATATTCAATTTCATTATTTAGAGCCCCAAAATCAGTACTAAAAGTTCTCAAAGTATTATTTTTTGGTCTAACTTCAGCTACTGTCTCTTCTGTTTCATTAATTACTTCAATTTCTTCAATCATATCATCAACCATTTCCTCAACGGCATCATTATTTTCCTTTTCACTACTTAAATCCAATTCAACATCATCAGTTATTGCATCTAATTCTATATCATCAGTTACTTCATCAGTTACTTCATCAGTTACTACATCAGTTACTTCATCAATTACTT
>NZ_JBALSN010000185.1:0-21684 GCF_036966985.1 Neobacillus drentensis
AACGTTTATGGAACAGAAATTTACTCCTTTTCCAGTAAACATAATGAAAAAGGGTTTTTAGTTAAAAACCACATTTTCACATTTAGACTATTATTTTGTCATCATTTCCTTAATATTCCTATTTTATACAAGATATTCAAGTTTTTATAGGAATAATTCGGAAATTATTATGATGGCATTTTATAATGCTATCATAGTGACATTTTCAAGTCAACTTTTTTGTGCCCTTATGACAAAATAACCTTTGGATTTGTCAATAGTTTCGACGTGGTTAAATAAATTATTTAATTTTTCAATCGCGGATGGTGCACCTTGTTTCTTTTGAATGACAACCCATAACTCTCCTTGTGACACGAGATGATCAAAGCTTTGTTCAAAAATGTCATGGACTGTTTTTTTCCCTGCTCTGATCGGCGGATTTGTTAAAATAGCTGCAAATGTGTTTTCTTTCACATTTAACAACCGATCACTTTCATAGATTGTAACATTCTGGATCCGATTTAATTCTGCATTTTCCTTAGCCAATTCAATAGCCCGCTCATTAACATCAACCATATGTATCATACGTTCATGATAATATTTTGCAAGCGAAAGACCAATTGGACCGTAGCCACAGCCAACATCCAGGAGTAATCCGTCTGCATTTGGCATTTCAAAAGACTCAATTAATAAACGTGAGCCGAAATCTACTTCTCTTTTTGAAAACACACCGTTGTCCGTTTTAAAACGAAATGGGTTATTTTTTAAAGTGTAGTCCCAAAATTTCGGGTCACTTTCGACCTTTTGTGTTCGAGAATAGTAGTGTTCAGACAACTGACTCACCTCCGAGGAAGATTAATAATTGAAGATTAACGAGGAAAAGAAACTAAAAATCTAGATTCTATTAAGCCAAAAAAAGCCCGCTTATACAGCGAGCTCGTTTTTGTGATTATTACTTAACTTCAACGTTTGCTCCAACTTCATCAAGCTTAGCTTTGATTGCTTCAGCTTCATCTTTAGAAACGCCTTCTTTAACTGGCTTTGGAGTGTTGTCAACAAGGTCTTTTGCTTCTTTAAGACCAAGACCAGTGATTTCACGTACAACTTTAATAACTTTGATTTTTTGATCGCCAGCGCCAGCTAGGATTACATCAAATTCAGTTTTTTCTTCAACAGCAGCAGCACCTGCGCCGCCAACCATTGCTACTGGAGCAGCAGCAGTTACGCCGAATTCTTCTTCGATTGCTTTTACTAGATCGTTAAGTTCTAAAACAGTCATAGTTTTAACTGCTTCAATGATTTGTTCTTTAGTCATGATTAATTTCCTCCTTAGTTTTCGTTCAAATTTATTTAAAATGTCGTATTCAGGCTAACTTATTAAGCGCCTTGTTCTTCTTTTTGTTCTGCAACTGCTTTTGTAGCAAGAGCAAGGTTGCGGATTGGAGCTTGTAGTACGCTGAGTAACATAGATAGTAAACCTTCGCGTGATGGTAGGTCAGCAAGAGCTTTAATTTCTTCAGCTGTTGCAACATTACCTTCAATTACACCTGCTTTAAGTTCAAGTGCTTCATGCTTTTTCGCAAAGTCATTTAAGATTTTAGCCGGTGCTACTACATCTTCAGTACTGAACGCAATTGCGTTTGGACCTGTTAATGCAGCGTTTAAACCAGCAAGATCAGCAGCTTCAGCTGCACGGCGTGTCATTGAGTTTTTGTAAACTTTGAATTCCACACCAGCTTCACGAAGCTGTTTACGAAGTTCAGTTACTTCTGCTACTGAAAGACCACGGTAATCAACAACAACTGTTGATACGCTGTTCTTTAATTTATCAGAAATTTCGCTAACGATTTGTTGCTTTAATTCGATTGCACTGCTCATCTTTACACCTCCTGTAGAATTTCTACATTTATACCAGGCAAATAAATGCCTCCATATCGAACGGTGACATGGAGGCAGGATAACAACTGATTACTCAGTTATTTATATCGCATTACCTCGGCAGGGAATTAAGTGCACTTGGCACACCTGCTGTCTACAGTACAAATGTTATTATTTTAAACAACAAAATAGATTATATAAAATCTAATTTAAGTTGTCAATTGGTAAAATTTATTTAACAGCTACTGATGAAGGATCAACTTTAACGCCAGGTCCCATAGTAGAAGCAACAGTTACGTTCTTCATGTAAGTACCTTTTGCAGCAGAAGGCTTCACTTTTACCATAGTTTCAAATACAGTGTTGAAGTTTTCAACAAGCTTTTCGTTTTCGAAAGAAGCTTTACCGATTGGCACGTGGATGTTACCAGACTTGTCAACGCGGTATTCAACTTTACCTGCTTTAATTTCATTGATTGCACGAGTTACATCAAATGTAACTGTACCTGTTTTAGGGTTTGGCATTAAGCCTTTAGGTCCTAATACACGACCTAATTTACCAACTTCACCCATCATGTCAGGAGTTGCTACGATTACATCAAACTCAAACCAACCTTGTTGGATTTTGTTGATGTACTCAGCATCGCCTACATAATCAGCGCCAGCTGCTTCTGCTTCTTTTACTTTTTCCCCTTTAGCGAAAACTAGAACGCGTTGCGTTTTACCAGTTCCGTTAGGAAGCACAACTGCACCACGGATTTGTTGGTCAGCTTTCTTAGGGTCAACACCTAAACGGAATGCTACTTCAAGAGTTGCATCAAATTTAGCGAAGTTTGTTTGTTTTGCAAGATCAATTGCTTCAGCAATTGGATATGCTTTTAGGCGATCTACAAGCTTTGAAGCTTCTAAATACTTCTTACCTTTTTTAGCCATTTTAATTTCCTCCTAGATTGTGGTTTTAGCGAATAATTCTCCCACGGCGTAAAGCAGAGGCGCCCTTAGGCGCCGCAGCTAGCCCACGAAAAAGGTTGCGAGTGTTTATAACGTCGCAACCCCTTCATTTTACAAAAAACAATCAGTTACACGGATTAGTCTTCGATGACGATACCCATGCTGCGAGCAGTACCTTCAACCATGCGCATTGCTGCTTCAACGCTAGCTGCGTTTAGGTCAGGCATTTTCTGTTCCGCAATCTCGCGTACTGTATTACGCTTAACTGTTGCTACTTTATTACGGTTAGGTTCACCAGAACCAGACTGAATTCCAGCTGCTACTTTCAAAAGAACGGCAGCAGGAGGAGTTTTCGTAATAAATGTAAATGAACGGTCTTCAAATACCGTAATTTCAACAGGGATGATCAAACCAGCTTGATCTGCTGTACGAGCGTTAAATTCTTTACAGAATCCCATGATGTTAACACCGGCTTGACCTAGTGCAGGACCAACTGGTGGTGCAGGGTTTGCTTTCCCAGCAGGAATTTGTAATTTAACGACTTTAATTACTTTTTTAGCCACGAGACACACCTCCTTAAAGTCCGTGATGTGGTAATAGGGTCTTTAGGAACCCTCCCACTCAGGCATCTGTCTTTATCTATTGATCATAAAGAACTTGACATAAGTCTTGTCTCACATGGAGACATACTGACCTATGAAATATTACCACTTTTTCAAAATGATTTCAAGTTTTTTTACATTAAAGTTTTTCAATCTGAGTAAAATCAAGTTCTACAGGGGTATCACGGCCGAACATATTAACAAGAACCTTCAGCTTCGCCTTGTCTTTATCCATCTCTTCCACTGATCCTGTAAAGTTAGCAAATGGACCTTCTTTAACGCGAACCGTTTCGCCAATTTCATAATCCGCATCGACACGAGTTTCGGTAACACCCATTCGTTTTAGTATTACGACAACCTCTTCTGGAAGTAATGGTGTCGGTTTAGAACCTGATCCTGATGATCCAACAAACCCTGTTACTCCAGGAGTATTCCGTACTACGTACCAAGAATCATCTGTCATCACAATTTCCACTAATACATAACCAGGGAACACTTTGCGCTTTACTACTTTTTTCTTGCCGTTTTTTAGTTCGGTCTCTTCTTCTTCAGGGACAACCACTCGGAAAATCTTATCTTGCATCCCCATTGATTCGACCCGTTTTTCTAAATTTGCTTTTACTTTATTTTCATAACCCGAGTAAGTATGTAATACATACCAATTTTTTTCCATTTAAGAGGACTAGAACGTCCGTCCCTCCCTATTTATTAGTCATAGACTATTTTTTAAACAAATAAAAAACCCGTTATACGGGCTTTTAGATAAAAATTCCTTTATTAATCACCATTATACCATGAAAGATGATTTATTATTCAAGAATTAAACGAATCAATTTTGAAATCCCTAAATCAAGAACTGCAAAGAACGCTGCGAAAAAAACAACGGTCGTTAATACAGTAATCGTCGAGCGTGTTAGTTCTCCGCGTTTTGGCCAGCTAACTTTCCTCATCTCACGGAATATATCACTGAAGAACTTCGTTATGCGCTGCATGTTAAGTAACCCCCAAATAAAATAACTATAAGAATATAGGATGACTATTTTGTTTCTCGATGAATGGTATGGGTGGTGCACGTTTTGCAGAATTTTTTCAATTCTAATCGCTCTGTTTGTGTCTGTTTGCTGATTGTCGAATAGTTACGAGAACCGCAAACTGCACATGCAAGGATAACTTTTTTACTCATCTTCGACACCTTTACCCAATTTTCTATTATATCCTTAAAAATGTACCATGTACCCTAATTATTGTCAATATCCTTTGGAAACGGTTCAAATTTATGCCATAAAGGTAGGTTATTACAGTGAAAATTCACGAAGTTCGAGATATCGTTCCAACTTTCTTTTCACTCGCTGCAGAGCATTATCAATGGATTTCACATGACGATTAAGTTCTTCTGAAATTTCTTGATAGGATTGACCATCCAAGTAAAGGGCTAATACCTTTCTTTCTAAGTCACTTAATAATTCAGTCATTTTAAATTCAATATGGTCAAATTCTTCTTGATTAATGATTAGCTCTTCAGGGTCTAGTACCTTTGCCCCTGACAAAACATCCATTAATGTTCGATCGGACTCTTCATCATAAATTGGCTTGTCCAAAGAGACATACGAATTTAACGGGATATGCTTTTGCCTTGTTGCGGTTTTAATGGCTGTTATAATTTGACGAGTAATGCACAGCTCGGCAAATGCCTTAAAGGAGGTCAGTTTGTCCTCTCTGAAGTCACGAATGGCTTTGTACAATCCAATCATCCCTTCTTGGACAATATCTTCTTTATCAGCTCCAATTAAAAAATAGGACCTAGCTTTTGCACGTACAAAATTACGATACTTGTGGATTAAATAATCCAACGCTTCACTATCACCGTGGTGCACCAAATAAACAATTTCTTCATCTTCCATTATGAGGAACTGCTGGTTGACCTTTGTTCCGAAGTCCGTACTCAAAGTAGATCGCCTCCACCGAACAAGCATAGTTAGTAATAGTATACATGACAATTTTTTCAGTGTCCACGTTCACTTTTGCCCTCTGCGCCACTTTTCAAAAATTTCTGCCATTTCATCACTCATATTTATTTTTGAGACAGGTTTTTTTTCTTGAATCTTCTTCACTTTCTGCTCAATCCCTTTTTCAATGGAGGACATTTCAATGAGCAGTTCCCGAGCGGATTTCCTTAATGCCCCTTGTCCAAAGATAGCCCATTGCTCTGTAAAATCGGAGGTGGCAACATGTATTTGCGTTCTCCGATTACTTAGGCTAATCGCCAATTTTTCTATCCGCTCATCTGCTGTTTCATTTTCTTTAGTAAAGATGACTTCTACTTGATGATTTTTATATTTCTTCTCTGTTCCTTGTACATAATAGGCATCAAAGACAACAATCACACGATATCCGGAATAGGCTTGATACTCCGCCATTCTTTCAACAAGACGATCCCTTGCTGCTGGCAGATCTCGATCTTTTAACGCCCTAAGTTCCGGCCAGGCCCCAATAATGTTATATCCGTCGACAAGCAGGATATCCATATGTTACCCCTCAAGCGGGTGTCGTTTTCGATATACCTCATACATGAGTAAAGATGCTGCAACAGAAGCATTTAACGAAGTAACTTTTCCGGCCATTGGCAGGTGAATAAGAAAATCACATTTATCACGGATTAGTCTACCCATACCTTTTCCCTCACTACCAATGACCAATCCAAGCGGCAGGGTCCCATCTAACCTGCGGTAGTCATCTTTTCCTTTTGCATCTGTTCCCGCAATCCAAATGCCCCGTTCCTTTAATTCATCAATTGTTCTCGCCATATTTGTGACGCGTACAACTGGAATATACTCAATTGCACCTGTCGAGGCTTTAGCCACTGTTGCGGTTAAGCCGACAGCCCTCCGTTTCGGTATAATGATGCCATGTGCCCCCACAGAATCCGCCGTTCTCATAATCGAACCGAGATTATGTGGATCTTCAATTTCATCAAGCAATAAAAAGAAAGGTGTTTCGTTTTTCTTTTCGGCAGCAGCAAACAAGTCATCAATCTCCGCATATTGATAAGCGGCAACATAGGCCAGAACTCCTTGATGGTTTTCACCGGAAATTTGGTCAATTTTTTTCTTTGGCACAAATTGAACAATCACATGTGCTTCCTTTGCTAACTGCGTAATTTGCTGCATTTGGCCGCGCTGTGATCCTTCAGCAATTAAGATTTTGTTAATATCCCTTTCTGATTTCAGCGCTTCAATAACTGGATTTTTGCCAACAATATATTCTTGTTCCATCCTAGCGTTCCTCCTTTCTTTCATCTACATATCTAAATGCCAGATTAATCAATTCTTCCATCCGTTCTATTTTACCCGTTAAATATAAATAACCCATCAACGCTTCGAACGCTGTACTGTAATGATAGGTTTGAACATCTGTATTTTTAGGAACAGAGCCTGACTTTGCATTTCGACCGCGCATAATCACCGCTAATTCTTCCTCGTCGAGAAGATGATCATCCATCATTTGAAAAAGAATTTTGCATTGTGCCTTTGCCGAAACGTAAGTCGTTCCCGTCCGGTGTAAATGATTGGGTCTTACCTTCCCGCTATAGAGGAGGTGGCGCCTTACATACGTTTCATAAATGGCGTCCCCCATATAGGCAAGGGCGAGACTATTCAATTGTTTGGCATCGACGGTATTTTCATATTTAAGCATGAATTAGCCTCTTTTCCACCTTGTACCTTGCGGGGTATCTTCTAAAATAATATTCATTTCCTTAAGCTGATCTCTGATTTGGTCAGACAATTGGAAATTACGGTCTTTTCGAGCTTGAATTCGTTTTTCAATCAATGCATCAATTTCTTCATCTAGCATTTCTTCTTTTTCAATCGTCAGTCCTAAAACATGGAACAAATCTTCAAACTGTTTAGTAAAAGCATCGATTACCGATATTGCCGTGTTTTTTTCTAAAAGATAATAATTTGCCAGTTTCGAGAGGTCAAATAAGACAGAAATAGCTTTCGCTGTGTTGAAATCATCATCCATTGCCTCAATAAACTGTTCTTGTGAGCTTGCAATTTTATCAAGCCATTCTTGATTATTATCGGTTAAATCCGTGCTTGCTTCTTTACGATGCTTTAAATTTTGATAGGAGGTGATCAAGCGTTCAAATGCTGCTTTCGTACTTTCCAGTAATTCCTCACTGTAATTAATCGGATTGCGATAATGAACCGATAACATGAAAAAGCGTAACACTTGTGGATTGTGTTTCTTGATAATGTCATGAACTAACACAAAGTTTCCTAGCGACTTTGACATTTTTTCATTGTCAATATTGATATAGCCGTTGTGCATCCAATAGCGGGAAAATAATTTTCCTGATAGTGCCTCTGACTGAGCAATTTCATTTTCATGATGCGGGAAAGTTAAATCCTGTCCACCAGCATGAATATCAATCGTTTCACCCAAATACTTTTTTGCCATTGCTGAGCACTCAATATGCCATCCAGGACGGCCAAGTCCCCATGGGCTTTCCCAGAAGATTTCCCCTTCTTTCGCCGCTTTCCAAAGGGCAAAGTCTAAGTCATCTTGTTTCCTATCGCCAACTTCAATTCTTGCTCCTATCTGCAAATCATCAATCGATTGATGCGACAGTTTACCATAGCCATCGAATTTTCTTGTCCGGAAATATACATCTCCAGCCGATTCATAAGCGAAACCTTTATCAATTAATTCACTAATAAATTCAATAATAATGTCCATGTTCTCCATTACCCTTGGATGAACATCCGCTTTTTGGCAGCCTAATGCAGACACATCTTCAAAATAGGCATTGATAAACCGGTCAGCAATAGCCGGCACGTCTTCTCCTAATTGATTGGCAGCTCGGATTAATTTATCATCTACGTCTGTAAAGTTGGAAACATATTTAACATCGTAGCCGCGGTATTCTAAATAGCGTCGGACGGTATCAAAAACGATGGCCGGACGGGCATTACCAATATGAATATAATTATAGACAGTCGGACCGCAAACATACATTTTGACCTTTCCCTCTTCAAGCGGTACGAAGGTTTCCTTTTTACGTGTAAGTGTATTATAAAGTTGTATGGCCATTGACTTTTATCCTTTCTCCTTTTAATTCTTCGAGTTCATACATTAATCTATCCAAGTCATTTTGCATTTCTCTTAAGCGGTCGGCAACAGGGTCTGGCAAGTCACAATGGTTTAAGTCTTTTGTAATTTTTCTTCCGTCTTGCATGACTACTCTGCCTGGAATTCCTACTACTGTAGAGTTAGGAGGAACCTCTTTCAATACAACCGATCCACCGCCAATTTTGGAATTTTCTCCAACTGTGATCGATCCAAGTACCTTAGCCCCCGTAGAAATCAGGACATTATCCTTAATCGTCGGATGCCGTTTCCCTTTTTCTTTCCCCGTTCCACCAAGTGTTACTCCTTGATATATAGTTACATTATCCCCAATTTCACATGTTTCCCCAATAACAACACCCATACCATGGTCAATAAAAAATCTTCTGCCTATTTTTGCCCCGGGATGAATCTCAATACCGGTAAAAAATCGGCTTACTTGCGAAATAACCCTGGCTAGAAAAAATAATTTCCGATTAAAGAGTGCATGTGCGATTCGGTGTGACCAAATGGCATGCAAGCCTGAATAGGTTAAGATGACTTCTAAATGGCTCCTTGCCGCAGGATCTTGCTCGAAAACAACCTCTACATCCTCCCTCAACTTCTTGAACATTACCATTCTCCCCTTATTGTTTGGTAAATAAAAAAGTAAATAAAAAACGCCTCTGTCATCACGACAGAGGCGCTAAACGCGCGGTTCCACTCTGATTAGACCGGAAAGCTTGTATGGTAACAATAGCTCAAAACTTGGTCTCACTCTACCTGTTAACGGATCGGTTCCGCCCATCTCTACTTAGAGTTGACTCTTTTCGAAACAGGGCTCAGAGGTGCATTTCAAAAAACGAGAGGCCTAAACCACTTTCAGCCGGTGATGGTTTTCTCTTTGAAGCATCCTTTTTTTACTTATCCTCTTCTACACTTTAGTAACTATATAATTGTTTATTCTACTATATTACATTTTGTCTTTAATGTTAACTAATAATTTTATTAATTCTTGTTTGAACTTTATTTTTACCCAAAAGTTCAATGGCCTGTGGCAAGTCTGGTCCATGTGTTTGGCCTGTTACTGCAGCACGAATTGGCATAAATAGGTTTTTTCCCTTTTGACCGGTAGACTTTTGGACTGCCTTCATTGCAGCCTTTATTCCGTCAGCTCGGAAATGTTCTAACTGATCCAGTTCAAGTGAAAACGCCTTTAACACTTCCGGAACTGTTTCTCCTGCTAGAACTTCCTTCGCATCTTCTTCGTAGTCCACTTCCTCTTTGAAGAACATGTCGGATAATTCTACGATTTCGGCACCAAAGCTCATTTTTTCCTGCAGGAGTTCGATTAGCCCTTGAACCCATTGGTACTGTTCATCCGTTTGACTTTCACTTAAGCGGCCGGCTTTCACCAAGTGCGGTAAAGCCAGTTCAACTGCACGATCAATCTCAATCTTTTTCATGTATTGGTTATTCATCCACAGCAGTTTCTGCTTATCAAATAATGCAGGGGATTTAGATAAGCGATTCGCATCAAATATCTCAATAAACTCATTCTTAGAGTATATTTCTTCTTCACCTGCCGGCGACCAGCCAAGGAGCGTAATAAAGTTAAATAACGCTTCTGGGAGATACCCTAACTCTTCATATTGTTCAATAAACTGGATGATTGATTCATCGCGCTTACTTAACTTTTTACGGCTTTCATTGACAATCAATGTCATATGACCAAAAATTGGCGGCTCCCAGCCTAATGCTTCATAGACCATGAGTTGTTTAGGTGTGTTAGAAATATGATCATCGCCACGGAGCACGTGAGAGATTTTCATTAAATAATCATCAACCGTAACTGCAAAGTTATAGGTTGGGGTACCATCTTTTTTAATGATGACCCAGTCGCCCATCCCTTCGGATTCAAAGGAAACGCTGCCCTTTACCATATCATCAAACGTAAAGGTTTTACCTTCAGGTACGATAATCCGAATACTTGGCTGACGGCCTTCGCTTTCTAATTCACGGCGTTGTTCATCTGTTAAATGGCGGCATTTACCCGAATAATGCGGTGTTTCGCCCCTTTCGGTCTGGGCTTCGCGCTCTGCTTCAATTTCGGCTTCAGTACAATAACACTTATAAGCATGGCCTTCAGCTAATAATTGGTTGTAGTATGTTTCATAAATATCATTTCGTTCAGATTGGCGGTATGGACCGTATTCTCCGCCGACATCAACGCTCTCATCCCAATCCATGCCTAGCCATTTTAAATACTTTAACTGGCTTTCTTCTCCGCCGGCAATATTCCGTTTTTTATCGGTATCTTCAATACGAATGATAAATTTTCCACCCTGATTACGTGCAAATAAGTAATTAAATAATGCCGTACGGGCGTTTCCAATATGTAAATGCCCCGTTGGACTTGGAGCATATCTTACACGAACTTCATTTGACATATCAATGCCTCCAATGAGAAAAGCGTAAGCGCCTTGCCCAGGGGCGACAAGCATAAGACGAGCGCTGACAGAAGGCGCTTTTTGCCTTCCGAAGCGATCGGCTTATGACTCGAGCCCCTAGGCGCTGAAGCTAGACAACTTTCCCAAAAATTTATGGTTTCAACTGATTATTTTATCATTGTCTATGATTTCAAGAAAGACTATTCATGAACCTTTCTTAATAAAACAACGGCTTGAGAGGCGATTCCTTCTCCTCTGCCTGTGAAGCCCAATTTCTCCGTGGTTGTTGCCTTCACATTGATTTGCTCAGGTGCTGCGTCTAGTAACTCGGCAATTCTCACGCGCATTTGCTCAATATAAGGTGCCATTTTCGGCTTCTGAGCTATGATTGTACAATCAGCATTAACCAGCTCGTACCCCTTATTTTTCACCAATTGCCACACATGCTCCATTAACTTCGCAGAGTCAGCATCTTTAAAATTGGGATCGGTATCAGGAAAGTGTTTACCAATATCACCTTCCCCAATCGCACCAAGACAAGCATCAGAAACCGTATGTAATAAAACATCTGCATCCGAATGACCCAATAATCCCATATCATAAGGTATGTTAATTCCGCCTATAATCAACGGACGCCCTTCCGTTAGTTGATGCACATCAAACCCTTGACCAATTCGAAACATCACGAAAAACTCCTTTTTCTCAATATCGCTTCAGCAAAATATATATCTTCTGGTGTTGTTAATTTGATATTATCGTAGTCGCCTTCTACCATCGTAATAGGATGGCCGGTCCTCTCCACTAGACTAGCATCATCTGTTCCTAGAAAGGAGTCTTTTTCTGCCTTCTCATAGGCCTCCATCAGAAGAGAAACGCGAAAAGCTTGTGGGGTTTGGACCGCCCACAAGCTTGAACGTTCGACAGTTTCAACCACCAAACCATCTTGAACCTTTTTGATGGTGTCCTTTGCCGGCACTCCTAAAATGGCTGCCCCTGTATCCTCAGCCACTTTTGTCAAACGGTAGATATGTTCTTTACTGATAAAAGGACGTGCCGCATCATGAACAAGAATGATCCCGTCTGTTTCCACTGTTTTCAGCGCATTAAAAATGCTATCCTGACGTTCCTTACCACCGTCCACTAAGTGGATTTCTTTGGCAACATTATACTTGATAAATAAGGCTTTAAATTCCTCTTCATCTTGGGGATGAATCGCTACAATAATTTTGCTGCAGGCATTATCCTGTTCAAACACCTTTAATGTATGGATTAGTACAGGAACACTATTAAGCTCTAATAGAAGCTTATTTTTCCCTGCTCCCATTCTTTTTCCCTGGCCCGCTGCCGGGAGAATGACTTGGTAAGTCATAAAATTACCCCAATCTTTCAATCATAGTGCCTTTTCTAATAATTTTGGTTTGGCAAATATCATTCTTCCGGCCGATGTTTGGAGAACACTTGTGACGAGAACCTCAATTCGTTTCCCGATATATTCTCTTCCTTCCTCGACAACGATCATAGTTCCGTCATCTAAGTAAGCAACGCCCTGATGATATTCCTTGCCATCCTTAATTACCTGTACCGTTAATTCTTCTCCTGGAAGAACAACAGGTTTGACGGCATTCGCTAAGTCATTGATGTTTAACACCGAAACATTCTGCAATTCGCAGACTTTATTCAGATTAAAATCATTTGTGACTAAGATTCCATTTGTGATTTTTGCTAACTTGACAAGTTTTGAATCCACTTCACTAATTTCCTCAAAATCACCTTCATAGATTTCGACTTTAATGGCAAGTTCCTTTTGAATTCGATTTAAGATATCCAAGCCTCTACGGCCGCGATTTCGTTTTAAGACATCGGATGAATCAGCAATATGCTGTAATTCCTCGAGGACAAACTGTGGAATGACAATCGTACCTTCTAAAAATCCCGTCTGACAAATATCAGCAATACGTCCATCAATAATCACACTTGTATCTAGTATTTTTAAAGATTGATTCGCTTCCTTTTCACTCTCATCATCACTGGATTTTTTCTTATTACTCCGGTTTCCAAAGAGACCAAGCAGTTCATCCCTTTTCTTAAAACCTACTTGAAAGCCAAGGTAGCCAAATAAAATGGTCAGCAAGATTGGTACAACAGCATTTAAAATCGGCACTTGAACCGCATTCAGGGCAAAGCCGATTAAAAAAGCCACCAACAACCCGAATATTAAGCCGACACTACCAAAAAGGACATCGGTTACAGGGATTTTCACTAAAGAATCTTCAGCCCATTTAATAAAATTAAAGACATAATCTACTGCCCAAAAGGTAATAAGATAAAAAATAATAGCACCTAAAACAGCAGTGATATACGAGTTGTTAATTAAGGGAATGTCATTGATATGAAGTAAATCGAACAATTCCGGTAATAACAAAATACCAAGCGTACCACCCATAATGAGGAAGCAAGCCTGCACAATACGTTTTAACATTCCTTCACCTCCTCTACTCATTATAAACATATTCATAAAAATGAAACCTTAATTTACTGATTATTTTTCACTTAAAGATTCTTGTTAAAAGAGTAGTTCACGTGAATTATTGATAGATGATTTCTCCATAGGGTAGCATTGGAAAATTTCCATGTCAAACAATTGGATTTTTTTTACTATTATTTCATTATTTTCAAAGGTGTCTATCCGTGTATAACCGTTCTTTAATTAATTTGAAACCTTCCTTAATCTTTTTAGCACGAACTTCCCCAATCCCTTCAACTTCGTCGAGTTCCTCTACAGATGCAGAGATTATTTTGGCAAGCTCCCCAAATCTGCTGATTAGATTTTCAATTATGATCGATGGAAGTCTTGGAATTTTATTAAGAATCCGGTATCCGCGCGGACTTTTATTTTCCTCAAGATGGACATAGCCCAGATATCCCATTAGTTTTAATAACACCATATCCTCTATCGTTCCATTTGAAGTCATTGACTGCATTCGGCCTAAAACATCTCTGGCTTTAATGTCTCTGTCAAAGGCATAATCTTTGATAATGAGCATCGTTTCCTCTTCCAAGTCAGTTAGGATTTCATTCAGTTGTAAACGAATGAGACGCCCTTCAGTCCCCAATTCATGTAAATAGGTTAGCAGTTCGTTTTTAATCTTTAAGACCATTTCAAACCGGTGGAGAACCAGTAAAAAGTCGTTATACGTGACAGACTCTTCAAACTCTAGAATACTTAAATTCGTAATGCTTTGTTCTAGGACCGTCTTATACTTTTCAAGCGTCTGAATGGCTTGATTTGCCTTTGTTAAAATAACCGCAATATCTTTTAAAGCATAACGGAAGTTCCCTTGATACAGAGTAATTACATTTCTCCTTTGGGAGATGGCAATAACTAAGGCTTTTGTTTGTTTCGCCGTTCTTTCAGCTGTGCGGTGCCGCATTCCTGTTTCTGTAGAGGGGATATCGGAGTCAGGGGCCAGCTGGGCATTGGCAAACAGAATTTTATTTCCTAATTCATTAAGGATAATCGCCCCGTCCATTTTGGCCAACTCATATAAAAAGCTTGGTGAAAAAGGACAATTAATTTCAAAGCCGCCATCAACGATACTTTTTACTTTTTCATTAAAACCAATGACAATGAGGCCTCCTGTATTGGCACGAAGGACATTGTCAATCCCCTCGCGAATGGGTGTACCTGGAGCAAGGAATTGTAATATCTCACTTACGGTATGTTCACCTAGCTTTTTATTCTCCATCTGCTACCCTCCCAACGCTGCTTTCAATGCTTCACTGACATTCGATACCCCAATGAGTTCGACTCCCCTTGGTCCCTTCCAGCCGCCAAGATTATTAGCGGGCAGAATAACTCGCTCAAAACCAAGCTTGGCCGCTTCTTGGACGCGCTGCTCAATTCTTGATACCCTTCTTACTTCCCCTGTTAAACCGACTTCACCAATGACGCAGTCCGTCGGCCTTGTTGGTTTATCTCTAAAACTCGAAGCAATACTGACAGCTACAGCCAAATCAATGGCTGGCTCATCCAATTTCACACCACCAGCAACTTTTAAATAGGCATCCTGGTTCTGGAGAAGCATCCCAACTCGCTTTTCTAATACCGCCATCAGAAGCGGCACACGGTTGTGGTCAATTCCAGTGGCCATTCTTCTTGGATTCCCAAAACTGGTAGGGGAAATTAACGCTTGAATTTCAACTAGGACTGGTCTTGTCCCTTCCATCGATGCAACCACCGTAGATCCAGCTGCACCCCGTGAACGCTCCTCTAGAAAGATTTCAGAGGGATTGGCTACTTCTTCTAGGCCCAATTCTTTCATTTCAAAAATACCCATTTCATTGGTTGAACCAAAACGGTTTTTGACTGCACGCAGAATCCGATAGGTATGGTGTCTTTCTCCTTCAAAATAGAGAACCGTATCCACCATATGCTCTAACAGCCTTGGACCAGCAATTGACCCCTCTTTTGTTACGTGTCCAACAATAAAGATCGCAATCCCCTTCGTTTTCCCAATTCTCATTAATTCCGAGGTACACTCACGAACCTGTGAGACACTTCCCGGTGCGCTTGTTACATCTGGGTGAAAGACCGTCTGGATTGAATCAATAATGACAAAGCTAGGATTGGTACTATCGATGGTCCGGTTGATCTCTTCAAGATTCGTTTCAGAATAAACGAGGAGATTTTCAGAAGATATACCTAATCGCTCCGCACGAAGTTTGGTTTGCCGTAACGATTCCTCACCAGATATGTACAAAACCTGATTTCCTTTATTTGCAAGTTGGGAGGATACCTGCAAAAGAAGCGTTGACTTCCCAATTCCAGGGTCTCCGCCAATTAGGACTAAAGAACCCTTTACCACACCGCCGCCAAGGACACGGTTTAATTCGTTTAAATCCGTTAGAATCCGCGGTTCATTTTCCATTTCAATTGAATTGATTGGCATGGGTTTAGATAACAGTCCTGCTCCGCCTTGAGAATGGGCAAATGCACCTCTCCTGGCGGTACCAGTCACTTCCACTTCCTCCACCATCTTATTCCATTCACCACAGCCAGGACATTTACCCATCCACTTGGGCGATTCATATCCGCAAGCCTGACACATAAACTTCGTCTTTCGTTTTGCCATTATCCTTCTACCCTCTCTAAAAGGCGCAAGCGCCCGTTTAGCGGCGTATGGACTGGAGCCCTTTGACTGAGATAAAGGAAACACGGAGAGCGTAAGCGATTCGATGTTGACTTATCGTAGGGAAAAGGGCGAAGTACACTAGCCGCTGGGTGCTGGAGCCAGACAGTTATCTAGTTCAAAAAGTCATACTCATTTAACTTTGAAAAAAGGCGCACGCACCAGATAGAGAAATACGTCGGGTGCAGGAGCCAGATTTTGCTAACTATTTAAAGGTTACCACACCTTTTTTATTTTTTCATTTGAAAAAGTCGATAGAAAAAGAGGTACACGATTTAACTTTATTTACGTGTACCTCTTCATAGATATTACGACTCAGGCCTATTTTACTAAACTGGTTTTCTCAGCCATTCGAACAATAAATTCTCCATTATTAACATCAATAATCGCATGCTGTCCTGTTAATAATGTCCCCTTTAATAGTTCTTCCGAAAGTCTGTCTTCAATATGTTTTTGAATCGCACGGCGTAATGGTCGTGCTCCATATTCAGGATCATAGCCTTCCTGAGAAATCTTCTCCTTTGCCGCAGCCGTTAATTCTAAAGAAATATGTTGCTCTTTTAAGCGTTTAATTAACTGCTCTGATAATAAAGTCACAATTTCTTCAAGATGCTTCCGCTCTAAAGCATGGAAAACAATAATCTCATCGATACGGTTAAGGAATTCAGGACGGAAAGCTTTCTTTAATTCTCCCATCACTTTCCCTTTCATATCTTTATAATCTTGATCTCCATCTTGAATATTAAAGCCGACATACTTGTTTCGTTTTAGTGCTTCAGCACCAACATTGGATGTCATAATGAGGACAGTATTACGGAAGTCAACCGTTCTGCCTTTGGAATCAGTTAATCGACCGTCCTCAAGGACTTGCAGCAGGATATTAAATACGTCTGGATGAGCCTTTTCAATTTCATCTAATAACACCACAGAATATGGCTTTCGACGAACCTTTTCTGTTAATTGGCCGCCTTCTTCATAACCGACATATCCTGGCGGCGAACCAACTAAACGAGAGGTCGAGTGCTTCTCCATATACTCGGACATATCAATCCGAATCATCGCATCCTCGTCACCAAACATCGCTTCAGCAAGTGCTCGGGCTAATTCGGTTTTCCCAACACCTGTTGGTCCAAGGAAAACGAAGGAACCAATTGGTCGTTTTGGATCTTTTAATCCGGCACGAGCACGACGTACAGCCTTCGATACGGCTTTTACTGCTTCTTCCTGGCCAATAACACGAGAATGAAGAAGTTCTTCTAAATTTAGCAACTTCGCCATTTCTGTTTCCGCCAGCTTGGAAACAGGAACCCCGGTCCAGCTGGAAACAACGCTTGCGATATCTTCGACGGTTACTTCATTGTTTTCTTTTCCTTGTTTTTCTTTCCAATTCTTCTTTGTCTCTTCCAGTTGCTCACGTAAACGCTGTTCTGTATCTCTTAAGGAAGCAGCCTTTTCAAACTCTTGACTTTGAACAGCAGAATCCTTTTCCTTACGAACCTCTTCCAATTTCACTTCTAATTCTTTTAAATTTGGAGGAGTAGTAAAGGAACGAAGTCGTACCTTAGAACCTGCTTCATCAATTAAATCAATCGCTTTATCCGGCAGGAAGCGGTCAGAGATATAGCGGTCTGAAAGTTTTACTGCCGCTTGAATCGCTTCATCTGTAATCGATACACGGTGATGTGCCTCGTAACGGTCGCGAAGCCCCTCTAAGATCTGAATTGATTCTTCAAGGGTCGGCTCATCCACACGAATTGGCTGGAAGCGTCGTTCTAATGCAGCATCCTTTTCGATATATTTACGATATTCATCAAGGGTTGTTGCACCAATACATTGCAGTTCGCCGCGCGCAAGTGATGGCTTTAAGATATTAGAAGCATCTATTGCTCCTTCCGCACCACCAGCACCAATTAAGGTATGCAGCTCATCAATGAAAAGAATAATATTCCCAGCCTGGCGTATTTCATCCATGACCTTTTTCAAACGGTCTTCAAATTCACCTCGATATTTCGTTCCAGCTACCACTGTCCCCATATCAAGAGTCATCACTCGTTTATCCCGAAGAATTTCAGGCACTTCGTTATTAACAATTTGCTGGGCAAGACCTTCTGCAATCGCTGTTTTACCGACACCCGGCTCCCCAATTAATACAGGGTTGTTTTTTGTCCGACGACTTAAAACTTCAATAACACGTTGAATTTCTTTTCCGCGGCCAATTACCGGGTCAAGACTTCCTTCACGGGCGATCGAGGTTAGATCGCGTGCAAGACTGTCAAGTGTTGGTGTGTTCGCACTGGCAGATGCACCGCCTTGATGCCCGCCTGACTCATTGCTTCCTAACAGTTGAAGTACTTGCTGTCTTGCCTTATTTAGACTTACACCAAGATTATTAAGGACCCGTGCGGCAACCCCTTCCCCTTCACGGATTAAGCCAAGGAGAATATGCTCCGTGCCTACATAGGAATGTCCTAATTTGCGTGCCTCATCCATCGATAATTCGATGACCTTTTTAGCCCTTGGAGTATAGTGAATAGTTTGAGAAGCTTCCTGTCCTTTGCCAATTAAGTTTTCTACTTCTTTTTGGATTTTTTCAGAACCTAAGCCAAGCCCATAAAGAGCTTTTGCTGCAATCCCTTCTCCTTCACGAGTTAATCCTAATAAAATGTGCTCTGTTCCAATATTGTTATGTCCAAGACGAATCGCTTCCTCTTGTGCTAATGCTAGAACTTTCTGCGCTCTTTCAGTAAAACGGCCGAACATCATATTCTCTTCCTCCTCACCTATTTTTCTTGCTCCATTTTTATTCGTTCCCTAATTAACGCTGCCCGTCTGATATCTCTTTCATGTGGTCTTAATGAACCGCCAGCATATTGCTGCAGGAAACCTGGCTGGGTCAGTATCATTAATTCATTTAATATCGTCTTAGGCATATTTTCAATATAACCCATATCTATTCCAAGCCGAACATCAGATAAACATCTTGCTGCTTCTTTTGATTCGATGATTCGGCTATTAGATAACACACCCAGTGAACGGAACACCCTGTCTTCTAATTGTATGTTTGAAGTTTTCCGTAATGCTTCACGTGCTGACCTTTCTTGTGAAATTAACTGGCTGACAACTCCCTTGAGATCCCGGCAAATGTCCTCTTCCGATTTTCCAAGGGTAATTTGATTAGAAATTTGAAATATATTACCTAATGCTTCGCTGCCTTCACCATAAATTCCTCTAACAACTAAACCTAATTGATTGATTGCCGGAATAATTCGATTAATTTGTTGTGTTAAAATTAGTCCTGGCAAATGCATCATGACTGAAGCACGAAGACCGGTTCCCACATTTGTAGGACAACTGGTTAAATAACCATGCTTCTCATCAAATGAATATTGAATATTACTTTCAAGCCAATCATCAATTTCATTAGCGGCATCTAAGGCTTCAGATAATTGCAATCCAGGAAACAAGCATTGAATACGAATATGATCCTCTTCATTAATCATAATACTAACTTCTTCATTTTCGGTTAATAAAACAGCACCATGTGGTGAATCCTCTGCTAGATTTGGACTAATTAAATGTTTTTCCACCAACACCCTTTTTTGCAGAGGCTGAAGTTCATTAATTTTCAACAATTCCATTTGGCCAAACTTTTGAAGGTCTGACTGATTTAATATTTCCTCCATTTTTTCAATAATGATTTTTGCTTCTTCGTGTGAGAAAAGTGTTGGAAATTTATATGCATCAAAGTTACGAGCCAAACGAATGCGGGAACTGAGGACAATATCTGAATCAGGTCCTTCCTCACTCATCCAGGAGCTGACAGCTTGATTTAAAAATCGTTCAAGCGACATGTTATTCCCCTCCCTCTTGGCTGGCTGCTAGTTTTCTCTCTAACTGACGTATTTCATCACGAATCTCAGCAGCCTTTTCAAATTCCTCATTGGTAATTGATTCTTTTAAGTTACTTTTTAATTCATCAATCTGTTTTCGCAAGTGGATTCCTCCACCAATTCTCTTTGGTATTTTTCCATTATGTGTCCAGTTTCCACTATGAAGTCGCCGTAATACAGGCTTCAATTGTTCTTTAAATACTTCATAACAATGAGAACATCCAAAGCGGCCCACTTTTAAAAACTGCGGAAAAGTCATCGAGCAAGAATCACATTGGAGAATTTCCTCCTGATGAAATGGACTTTGACTTGGCTTTTGAAAAGTAGGGTCTATATTTAATAATCCTGCTAACAAATTATTAAAAGCGAATCCAGATTCCCCATTAAAAATAAACATTTCTCCCTTTTCCTGCGCACATTTTTCACACAGATGAACTTCGGTCTTTTCACCATTAATGATTTTCGTAAAGTGAAGGGCTGCAGGTCTTTGGTTGCATTCCTGGCAAATCATACTTTCACCTCTCAAGCGAAAAAATTTATTTATATTTTAAAGATGTTAGCATTGCTTTTAGCATTCTCGCTCTTAATTCGTCTCGGTATGGAAGATCAATATAGAGAACGGATCGGTCAATTACACTGAGCATAATTTTCGCTTCCCGCTGTGAGATAATTTCTTCTTGAACGAGTCTGAATATGACATCCTCTGCACTGGTTTGACTAATCCTGCTTTGAATAAGTGCGAGTGATTGTTCAATTAAATGAGCAAGATCATGGGACTGGACCTTCATGATCCGTATATACCCACCGCCGCCCCGTTTACTTTCTACAATGTATCCTCTTTCGATCGTAAAACGGGTATTGATTACATAATTGATTTGTGATGGAACGCATTGAAATTTGTCTGCGATTTCACTTCGTTTGATTTCAACGAGGTCTCTTTCACTTAATTCCAATACTTGTTTGAGATATTTTTCAATAATATCAGAGATGTTTCTCATCTTCCCACCCCCATTCTCTGACTTTGACTATATTTGACTAAATTATACTGAATTTTTTATGTAGATGCAACGATTCCCTACTAATGATTTTCTCCAAATCTCGCCATTGTGAAACGTAGGTTTCGTTAAAAAGTAATGTTGTGATGGGGAGTGGATAATAGTAAATATAAAAAAACAACCTATTTAGGTTGTTCTCAATTCACGTTATACGGTACTAGAGGCAGGAGTTGAATGTCATGATAAATTAGCCAGGTATCGGTGAATATTACAGCTGGCGGGGAGGGAGCTGGAGCCTCTCCGTGTTTCCGAGATTCTTGAATTACCAAAACTCCAAAAATAAATCATAGTGGCTATTCATAGGTTAATTTCAGTAACAAAAGGATGTTCTTTAGCTACCTTTCGATCCTTTTTGTCCTTCGGAGTGCCTCCGATAGACATTTTGCGTGCTCATTTGGAGAGTTTTGTCCTTCGGTATCCCTCCGATAGACGACTTTTCATTTGGATAGTTTTGTCCTTCGGAACCTTTCCGATAGACATTTTGACTGTTCATTTGGAGGGCTTTGTCCTTCGGTATATTTACCTTTCTTTCCATAACAAAAAAGAACAACCTTTTCAGATTGTCCTTGATGTGCCTGGCAACG
>NZ_JBALSN010000186.1:0-5961 GCF_036966985.1 Neobacillus drentensis
AATAATCCCTTTAAATTCCTTCGCATTCCATTGATTATTGCCTTCGAAAGTGGCAAAAACACTGACCAGTTTACCTTTATTTAAGCGTAAAATATTTTCGATGTATGACTGCTCAATTGGCAATTGGCCTGGAGCCATCCCTGCAGGTGCTGACGGTGCGCCAGCCCCGCCTCCGCCCCCGGCACCGGCTGGTGGAAATTGCGGGAATCCTTGTGCACCAGGTGCTGGATAAAAACTTTGCCCGGCTTGTGGTGCTCCTTGGGCTCCCTGCTGCCCTGCTGCTCCAGTATATGGCTGAAAGCCCTGTGGATTGTAGAATTGATTCATCCTTTTCCCTCCNNAAATAAGGTATTTGAGATTAATGGAGTTCTTTCTAAGACTCGCTGTTTAAATAGTATGAGCACAAGGGGCGAAATATGACTAGCTAACGGGGGAGGAACAGCAAAAAAAGTCCCCAGCCGCAGCTGAGAACTTTTTAAAAAATTAAACATGTAGGAAACTAGCTACCCGTTCTTCTTCTAAGATGTTACCCACAAAGAATGAGCCGAATTCTCCATATTTAGCACTTACTTCATCAAAACGCATTTCGTAGACAAGCTTTTTAAACTGAAGGACATCATCCGCAAACAAGGTTACGCCCCACTCATAATCGTCAAAACCAACGGAACCGGTGATGATTTGCTTTACTTTACCAGCGTATGTACGACCAATCATTCCGTGGCTGCGCATCAGATTACGACGCTCTTCCATCGGCAGCATGTACCAGTTATCATTGCCCTGGCGGCGCTTATCCATTGGATAAAAGCAGACATGATTTGTTTTAGGGAGCGTTGGATAAAGCCTCGCTAAAATTTGTGGATTTTGGTATGGATCCTCACCTGCTGGCAAATAGTTGCTAAGTTCAACAACCGATACATAGGAATGAGCAGGCACGGTGAATTCAGCTAGTCTTGTTTTATTAAATTCAGTTTCAATTTGGTTTAGTTCTTCCATCGTTGGACGGAGAATCATCATCATGAAATCTGCTTTTTGACCAACAATTGTATATAAAGCATGGCTGCCTTCTTTACTTTCCTGTGTGGTATTCCACTTTTCAACTAGACTTAAAAACTCGTGGATGGCGGCTTGGCGCTCATCACTAGGGAGCATTTTCCAAGTAGTCCAATCAACGGTCCGGAAATCATGGAGGCAATACCAGCCATCAAGCGTTACTGCTGCTTCACTCATTATAATCACTCCTAAATAATCATTCTTCCTTTTTACAATCTTTACTATAACATAGTTTGACCCAGTATCGCGCGAATAAACCTATCTAAGCAAATCAATGGATATTTTTCCTGGAAAAAGTAAATCATAAAAGCTAGCGCGTAATTTTTTGAAAACATAAACTTTTTGTATGAAAACGTTATCTGTGAGTCTTATCATTGAAATTTAAAAAAGGTAAAGTATGCTAATTTATGTAGGTTGATTAAGGGAGGATTTAGTAGTGAGTGATTTATTTGAAGGATTAAAACAAAAAATTTCTGGTCGTGAGTTGAAAATTGTTTTTCCAGAAGGATTAGATGAGCGGATTGTACGAGCGACAAGCCGTTTAGCAGAGGAAAAACTAATTACACCGATTTTAATTGGCAATATCGAGAAAGTGCAGGCGAAAGCAGCAGAGCTTGGCGTTTCTTTAGATGATGCAGAAATTTATGACCCAGCAAGCTATGCGGGCATGGACGAGCTAGTTTCAGCTTTTGTTGACCGCCGTAAAGGGAAAGCAACCGAAGAGGATGCACGCAAAATTTTACTTGATGAAAACTACTTTGGCACAATGCTTGTTTATTTAAATAAAGCTCACGGTCTTGTCAGCGGTGCGGCCCACTCCACGGCAGATACGGTACGCCCGGCCTTACAGATCATTAAGACAAAAGAAGGTGTCAAGAAAACTTCCGGCGTATTTATCATGGTTCGTGAGGATGAAAAGTATGTGTTCGCCGATTAATATCGCCCCAGATAGCAATGATTTAGCAGAAATTGCGATTGAAAGTGCGAAGACGGCTCACATGTTTGATATGGAACCGCGCATTGCGATGCTCAGCTTTTCCACAAAGGGTTCAGCAAAATCTCCTGAAACCGAGCGAGTGGCAGGCGCAGTCGCAGAAGCGAAGCGTCGTGACCCATCGCTTGTTTTAGATGGAGAATTCCAGTTCGATGCGGCTTTTGTTCCATCTGTGGCAAAAAGCAAGGCACCAGATTCTCCGCTGCAAGGGGATGCGAATGTATTTATCTTCCCAAGTCTTGAAGCAGGAAACATCGGCTACAAAATTGCGCAGCGCTTAGGCGGCTTTGAAGCAGTTGGACCGATCTTACAGGGCTTAAACGCACCGGTAAACGATTTATCACGCGGATGTAATGAAGAAGATGTCTATAAGCTGGCATTAATTACGGCAGCACAAGGGTTATAACTAGAGTTTATTTTTTGTAGGGGCTGGTCCATTGTTATGGTGGATTGGCCTTTTTGGGTTAAATTCCCAAACTTTGTATAAATGTTCTGGGGTTTTGTAGAATTATCTTGTTTTTCGTAAAATTATCATGATTTTCGTAAATAAAGTATAATACTTTGTATAAAAACTATGAACTTTGTAAGAAAACTATTAATTCAACTCAAGGAGCCACCGAAATGGAAGGATTACTGCGCCAGCCGCAATGGCGAATTATCGATCAATCAGCGGCGGGCATTCATTTTCAAGCATTGCAATCATTTGGAACTGATGATACCCTGTGTGCCTCTGTCGGGTCGGGTCAGGCACCGGCCACAGCTAGGACATGGGTCCACCACAATACTATCGTTCTCGGCATTCAGGATACTAAATTGCCATTTTTACAAGAAGGTATTCAGTTTTTACAGGAGCAAGGCTATCAAGCGATTGTCCGAAATTCCGGCGGCCTCGCAGTTGTCCTCGATGAAGGCGTCCTCAATATCTCGTTAATTTTTCCTGAAGCGGAAAAAGGGATTGATATTAATCGTGGCTATGAGGCAATGTGGCAGCTCATTCAAAATATGTTTGCTGATTTTCCGCATCAGATTGAGGCTCGGGAAATTGTCGGTTCTTATTGCCCGGGAAGTTACGATCTGAGCATTGCCGGGAAAAAGTTTGCCGGCATCTCGCAGCGCCGTCTTAAAAAAGGGGTCGCTGTCCAGATTTATCTCTGTGTGAACGGCAGCGGCGCGAAGCGGGCCGAGCTGGTGAGGGAATTTTATAAACTAGCAAAACAGGATGCAGAAACGAAATTTGCATATCCAGAAATTGTTCCAGAGGTCATGGCTTCGCTTGCGGAACTGCTTGGAACGGATCTTACCATCGCCGACGTGATGCTCCGTCTATTAAACCAGTTAAAGGATCACAGCGGGTTATTATATGCAGGTCCATTAAACGAGTATGAACTGGGATTATTCCCTAGCTATTATCAACGGGTGATTGACCGAAATGAAAAAATCACTGCCATGTAAAAAGCCGTAAATCCCACTTGAGCGGATTTACGGCTTTTTTTGGAAAGAGATGTTGCGCTTTTGCTCTTCTCCCAGTGCTATTAACTGTGTTTTCTGTCTAGCTACAGAGCCCAACGGCTAGTGTACNNCTTCCGCTTTTCTTATTCTGCGACCTTTTCTAAATTTCCGTTTCGGTCCATTTTAAATTTAGTAGCTGGTCTTTCTTCTTCTTCAAATAACACAAGCTTGCGGGCGCGGTTCATGATCTTCATTAAGGTCTCGTAATCTTCTTGAATCGTTTCTGTATTCTGCTCAAGGCCCTCGATTTTAGCGGCCATTTCTTCATTTTGGCGTCTTACTTCTGCCAACTCTCTTTTTAATCTTTCATTCTCACTTTTTAATGCTTCATTTTGCAGATTGGAATGATGAAAGTTTTGCAAGTAAGTAATAACGGAATCAAGTGAAAGTCCTGTGTTATTTGCCTGACGATAGTTTTGAACTGGCGTTTGAACCTGTGCTTGGGCATAAACAGGTGCTTGTGATGGTACCGAAGCAGCAGGGTTTACATAAGTTTCTTCTGCCATCTCTGCTGTCATATCTGGCATGTCAAAGCTAGTTTCCAGCGGCATATCAACTTGAGTTGGGATTGTATCAAACTCCGGTGATCCAGTGAGCGGCGGGCTATATAACAGCTTTTTCTTGCCGCCTTGCTCTTTTCCTAATACTCTTTGTCTTTGTTTTCGTTGCTTTTTCGCTAATTGTAGTGCTTTTTCGTAACGGTGACGAACAACAGCATTCCATCTGAATCCACACGCAGCAGACGTACGATTCAGTTTATCGCCTACCTCTTCAAAAGCGTTTAGTTGTGTACTACCTTCTCTTACATGCCTAAGGACAGTTTCGGCTAAAAGCAAATCATTCTCATCTGTCCATGCGTCTTGACGAACTTTCATATGTTCAACTCCCTTTTATAGTTTTTAGATGAACCCGCCTTGGTTCTTGACGAGTTTTTAAAAGTTCTAGTCTTAGGATGGACAAGTTTTTGAACCTTTATACCAAAATGGTTGCAAGGATAGTAGATTTTTTTAACGAGTTTAGTAAAGATTGCAACTTGCATTCGAATACAAGAAAATGTAAAATACCAGAGGAGTTAATCGGTTGTTTTAAGCTATCCAAGCTGGATAAACTATAGATATAGATTAGATTGTGACCAAGAAAGGGTTGTCTTACATGTCCAATGAATTTCGCGTATGCGACGATTGTCAGGCCGTGAATTTAAAGACATTAATCCCTCGGTTAAAAGAACTGGATCCGGAGGCTGAAGTCAAAATTGGCTGCCAATCCTACTGCGGGCCTGGCCGAAAAAAAACCTTCGCCTTTGTCAATAACCGTCCCGTTGCCGCATTAACGGAAGAGGAATTAATGGAGAAAGTAAATAAAAAGATAAAATGATCACCTCAGTCCTATAAACTCAGGTGATTTTTTTCCCCCATCCATGTCGAAAAATCGTGTAGAATTTTGCTGAAAACAGGGTGGTTTTTGGGATATAATAGAAAATAACAAAGAAAAGGGCAAGATGCCCTTAAACGCCAGGAGCAAGTTTACGAGGGAGAGGGAAGTCTATGGCCTATTCGGCGGAAAAACTTAGTGAAGAAAAAGTCTTTAAAGACCCCGTCCATCGCTACGTCCACGTACGTGACCTGGCCATCTGGGATTTAATCGGAACGAAAGAATTTCAGCGCTTGCGGCGCATCAAACAGCTCGGAACAACGTTTTTAACCTTCCATGGCGCAGAGCACAGCCGCTTCAACCACTCTCTAGGTGTCTATGAAATTGTCCGCCGCATCATTGACGATGTGTTTGCGGGCAGACCAGAGTGGAATGATGACGATCGCCTGTTGACCCTATGTGCAGCATTGCTTCACGACCTTGGCCATGGCCCGTTCTCCCATTCATTTGAAAAAGTGTTCGATTTTGACCACGAGGAGTTTACCCGGCAAATTATTTTAGGGAATACCGAAGTCAATAACGTGCTGTTGCGTGTGAGTCCAGATTTCCCTAAAAAAGTAGCCGAAGTGATTGCGAAAACATCGGAGAAAAAGCTGGTAGTCAGCATGATTTCCAGTCAAATTGATGCGGACCGGATGGATTATTTGCAGCGGGATGCCTATTTTACCGGCGTCAGCTATGGTCAATTTGATATGGAACGGATTCTTAGGGTGATGCGGCCGCGCGAAGATCAGGTGGTCATTAAAAAGAGCGGCATGCATGCAGTCGAAGATTATATTATGAGCCGCTACCAGATGTATTGGCAGGTCTATTTCCACCCGGTATCGCGCAGTGCGGAGGTTATTTTGACAAAAATTCTCCACCGCGCCAAGCAATTGTTTGAAGAAAACTATACTTTTAAATACGAACCCATCCACTTTACATCGATTTTCAATGAAAAAGTAACCTTAGAAGACTATTTAAAATTAGATGAATCA
>NZ_JBALSN010000186.1:6077-6406 GCF_036966985.1 Neobacillus drentensis
AGGTTCATTATTCAAAAAGGCAGGGTTGGACCCTGAGTATTATTTGGTGGTCGATTCCTCGTCGGATTTGCCGTATGATTTCTATCGTCCCGGTGAGGAAGAGGAGCGCCTCCCGATTCATTTGTTAATGCAAAGTGGGGAATTGAAGGAGCTTTCACGCGAATCGGAGATTGTTGATGCGATTTCGGGGAAAAGAAGGACCGACCATAAGCTCTACTACCCGGCTGATTTTATTCTTGATGATTCGACTAAAAAGAATGTCAAAAAGCAAATCCGCGCCCTTTTAGAGTTATAGAACGATTGGTAATTGGTGATTGGTGCCTGACACC
>NZ_JBALSN010000186.1:6434-7061 GCF_036966985.1 Neobacillus drentensis
TGCCTGACACCCAAATGGAGTAGGAGATGACGAACGTTGTTAAATGATCATGCGAAACTGATGCAGGCGGTTATGGTTTCCGGTGAGATTATCGGCCGTAAGAAGCTGCAAAAGATGATATATATTGCGAAAAAGGTGGCATTTCCCTTTCAAGAGCGGTTCCAGTTTCATTTTTATGGCCCCTACTCAGAGGAGTTGACGTTACGGGTTGAGGAGCTTTGCAATATGGGCTTTCTCAATGAGGTGAAGGAGAAAAAGGGCGGCTATTTTCAATATCGCTATACATTGACGGAGCCGGGGAAAGAGTTTTTAAGTTTAAATGAAGTGGACATGCCGTTTTTGCAGGATTGTCTCGTTGATATGAATGAGCAGAATGCTAGATTCTTGGAATTGGTTTCAACGGTTTTATATTTTGATAATCTTTCAAAAGAAGAAGTGACGGACAAGGTATTTACGTTAAAGGCAAGCCAGCGCTATACAGAGGCGGAAATCGATGAGGCCTACCAATATATCGAATCGTTAAAGGCGAAAATTCAATAAGGTAGAGAAAACACTGCTTGGACCAGCTGCGTGCGCGAAGGTCCAGGTGGTGTTTTTTTGTGTTTTTAAGGAGGAGAACCGATAGAC
>NZ_JBALSN010000187.1:0-3176 GCF_036966985.1 Neobacillus drentensis
GGTGATATTGACATCTATCCTGAATTTACAGGGACAGCGATTTCTGAATTTCTGAAAGAAACAGCGAAAAGCACGGATAAGGAAAAAGTGTATGAGCAAGCGCGCCAAGGTTTGGCGTCATCCTTTCAGCTTCAGCTTCTTCAGCCGATGGCTTATAACAATACATATGCTTTAGCCGTGCCTCAATCACTAGCGGATCAATATGATTTATCAAAAGTAAGAGCAGGAGATTTTGTTACACTTTGTGTGGCAGCAGGAAGCTTTTTCCGTCCAGTTGGCGGTTTTATTGCTGACAAAATTGGCGGTGTCCGCCTTCTTACCTTCCTATTTATCGGGGTTGCACTCAGTATGTTTGGAGTGAGCCAGCTTCCACCTTTAGCTGTTGTGACCACTTTATTGTTTATCGGAATGCTCTGCTTGGGAATGGGAAATGGAGCGGTCTTCCAATTGGTACCGCAGCGTTTCCAAGAGGAAATCGGGATGATAACTGGGATTGTAGGAGCAGCCGGAGGCGTTGGTGGATTTTTTGTCCCCAATATATTAGGAACACTTAAGGAGGTTACTGGAACTTACGGAACTGGCTTTATGGTTTATACGGGGATCGGGATTGCCGCTTTATTAGTGTTATTTTTGGCACAAGTGTCATGGCGAAGAACGTGGTCAACTAAGGAAGCTTCTTTAAAAAATTAACAAAAACGCATTTGCCTTTAATTTGGCAAATGCGTTTTTGTTTAATTTGAGTCTCAAGTTCTACTTATCCTCAAAAGCAAGAACTCTTTATTTTAAAACCACAGTCTTGAATGATAGTCATATTCATAGATATCTACTTTTTCTTCCTCTTCTTTTTTAGGGTTACACTCATCGCAAGGTTCTTCGGCCTGGTTATGTTTACATTGTTCAAATAAAAGTTCCATGATTATGTCCCCTTTCCTACTTCTTACTCTCTATTTTAATGGAAGCGGTTTCATTTGTCTTGTGGTTTTTATTGGTAATTATAAATACATAGAATAGTGCGTCTCGACTGAGAGCTGAAACGCACTATTCTATGTATATCTTGAAGTTTAAAGAGAGTCACTTTTTCTTAGGAAGTCCCCTGACACTCTCAAAAACACTTCCGGCTCCTCCACATACGGCATATGAGCACTGTGCTCATATACATGGAATGATGAACCTGGTGTTAATGTGCTGTAGTACTGTGTTGTTTCCGGGGTCGCCTCATCAAACCGGCCGCATGTATATAGTGTCGGACAGGTGATTTCCTTGAGTCGTGCGGTACAGTCAAATTCCTTCAGGTTCCCGAGTACGGTAAATTCAGAAGGTCCCCACATGATATTGTATACTTCTGGATTTCTATTTTTAGAGCCCAGTTTTAACCATTCTGGATACGGATCCAAACGGCAGACAAAGTTTTTGTTAAAAACTTCTGTTGCCTTTTTATATTCCTCTGAGTCAGTGGTTCCATTTACTTCGCAACTGATAATTGTTTTCTTAGTTTCATTTGGCAGTTTTTCAAGATTGCGTCTTTGATCTTGCTCCCACAGTGGAGCACTTAAGCATGGACTTGAAAAAATAACACTTTTCACACCGCTTGGTCTGGTTAAACAATAGGCTGCTGCGAGCGTTGTCCCCCAGGAATGGCCAAGGAGATGCACTTCTTCAAGGTTAAGGGCTTGTCTTACCTGGGCCAATTCCTCAACAAACCTTTCAATTCTCCATAATGAAGTATCCGCAGGACGGTCGGATTTCCCACATCCTAATTGATCGTAAAAGATTACGGGACGGTCCGCTGACAGAGCCTTTAAACCTTGAAGTGAATAGCACGATGATCCAGGCCCGCCGTGCAAAATAATTACTGGAGTCCCTTTTGCGTATTTATTAAAAAGTTGATACCAAACCCTTCCCCCTGTAACATCAATATATCCTCCTTCAAACATATTCATATCCCCTTTATTTAATTGTGTTCTCCTAATTCAGTGATTCGACATCAATAATGAAAAAACCTGTTTTCACATTTGTTGAAATTCTATATCCTAGGGGAAATGAATGCGGCTAAGGCTAAATTTAAATCGTTACTCACTAAACACCCGGAAACCATCCAGGTGTATGGATGATGGCTTGCCAAAGTGGGTCTGGTATTACCAATTCCTGTTGTTTATTTTTATCTATTTTGGTTACAATTTCTGATTCCCTTCCTTCGGCCACCTTTTGAACCCAGTCAGGGTCAATAATCATTTCACGCCCTAAAGCGATTAAAGGGACACCTGATTGAATTGCTTTTAATGCATCATCGGCTGTATAGATTGATCCCACACCAATAACAGGAACGGTGGAACCCACCCGTTCTTGAATAATTTCGATCCGTGCACGTGTGTCATCCACTCCGCGTCTTGGAGATGACCAGAAATCTTGGAGGGAAACGTGTAAATAATCAAGATCTTTTTTCGATAATGCATCAATTAAAACCAAGGTATCTGCCATCGTAATCCCTGGTGTTTCCGCTTCTTCCGGGGAAAACCGATACCCAACAATAAATGGCTCTTTTGTCAGTTCAGCTGCCACCTTTTTCACCTGTTCAACTACTGCTAACGGAAAATTGAGTCGATTTTCGAGACTGCCTCCCCATCTGTCTTCGCGGCGATTGGAATGCGGGGAGAAAAACTGTTGAATCAAATAGCCATTTGCACCATGGATTTCAACACCATCATATCCCGCTTCAATCGCACGACGAGTCGTCTCACCAAAATCATTAATAATTGCTTCCACTTCTTCATTAGATAATTCCCTTGGAACAGGTTTACCTGGACCTTCTGCAGGTATGTTGCTAGCACTGACAACGTCACCATTAGGAACTAACTCAGGCGGTACTTGCCGTCCGCCGTGAAAAATTTGCAAAATTGCTTTTGCTCCTTGGTCTTTTATGCCGGCAGCAATTTTCCGTAAACTTGGGATTAATTCATCTCGGTCACCGCCAAATTCACCATGAAATCCTTTTCCGTTCGCTGTAACATAAGTACAGGCAGTTATGACCATACCCACACCACCAGAACGACGGGCATAATAATTAACTTCTGCATCTGTAACGGTACCATCAGGGTTGGATGAAAAGTTAGTCATCGGGGCCATCACAATTCGGTTCTTTAAAGTTACTCCATTTGAAAATGTAAACGGTTCAAATA
>NZ_JBALSN010000188.1:0-33821 GCF_036966985.1 Neobacillus drentensis
ATGTTAATCGTTACGCATGAAATGGATTTCGCTCGGGAAGTTTCTGACCGGATTGTCTTTATGGATAAGGGCGTGATTGCGGAGGAAGGAAGCCCAGAGCAGATTTTCAGTAATCCAAAACAAGATCGGACGAGGGAATTTTTAAAACGGACATTAAAAGAGTAATCGTTTCGTGCAAGAATTGTTTTAATCGAACCAAGGGATTTTTTTTCCTTGGTTTTTTCTTTTACGAGGTAAAGCCTATTCTAATCAGTGTGAATAATAATAGTAGTATAATTATGAATGAGGTGCTAATCGTATGAAAGATATAACTATAGGATCACTACTAGAGACCATAGGTGAATTATTTTCAGATGAAATTTCCATTGCGGTTTCGAATACAAAAGAATATATCTACTATCGGCCAAGTAAACGGATTGATTTAAAAATTAACCCGGGCGACCCTGTAAAGGAAGGGACGATTGCCCATAATGCATTGGTGACGAAGCAAAAAGTTTCTGAGTTTATTAACCGGGATGTTTTTGGTGTTCCTTATCACGGAATGGCGGTACCATTTTTACATAATGGACAGCTTGAGGGTTGTGTAACGGCTATTTATCCTGCTTTAACAGATGGGAAGTCGGTCGTTACCGTGAAAACATTGGATGGCTGGATTCCCATTCCTTTTTCAAAGGTCGTTTATTTAGAAGCCAAAGATAAGAAGACGAGTGTTTATTCAGAGGAGGTGTCAGGCACTCATAAATACTCCTTACAAGAATTTGAATATCTGCTTCCAAAGGATTCGTTTATTAGATGCCATCGCTCATTTATTGTGAATGTTAATCATATTAAAGAGATTCATCCTGATACACATTCTACTTTTTTGCTTTCGATGGATAATGGTGAGCGGGTGCCGGTTAGCCAGTCCTACTCTAGTTATTTTCGAAAACTTTTAGGATTTTAGTTTTTTCTGCTTTAGAGCCTAAATTTGCTGTTTTATCAGAATATTTCGTATCATACTCCATAATTTCCTATCCGGATGATGTAAATAGGTAAAATGATGATAATACCTATTTATGAAGTGAGGGATTTGTTTATGGAGAAAAATTTGGAGCGAATTAGAGATTCTCGTCTAAGAGACCGAGTGGTTACTGCTGAAGAAGCAGCTGCCTGGATTAAAAACGGAATGACGTTGGGGTTGAGTGGGTTTACACGAGCGGGTGATGTGAAAGCGGTGCCAGTGGCGTTGGTCAACCGAGTTAAGGATGATGAAGGGTTTAAAGTCGATGTCTATACAGGAGCATCCTTAGGGTCGGATGTGGATAAATTATTTGCTGAAGCAGGAATTTTAGGAAAAAGATTACCTTTCCAAGCAGATGCCACTATGAGAAGAGGAATCAATCAGGGAGACTTTTTATTTGTTGATCAGCATTTGTCCCACACAGCAGAGTTGATTCGATCCGATGTGATGAATATAGATGTCGCTATTTTGGAAGCGGTTGCAGTAACAGAGGATGGAATGGTGATTCCAACCACTTCGATTGGTAATTCCTTATCGTTTGCCTTAAATGCCAAGTCTATTATTATTGAGATCAATATGGCTCAATCTCCACAGCTAGAGGGATTGCATGATTTATATGAACCTGGAAAACAAGGATCAAGGCTTCCCATTCCACTCGTTAAACCTAATGATCGAATTGGAACAATCGGCATTCCGATTGATGTTGAAAGAGTAAAGGGGATTGTGTTTACAGACCAACTTGATTCGCCATCGACCATTGTTCCACCAGATGAAGAAACGGAGACCATGGCACAGCATTTAATAGATTTTCTTCGAAGAGAAGTAAAAACAGGCCGATTAACGGAACGTCTAGCGCCAATACAATCGGGGATTGGTTCGGTGGCCAATGCAGTGCTACATGGAATGTTAGATTCAGAGTTTGAAGATTTGGAAGTTTATTCAGAGGTGTTACAGGATGCAGTGTTTGATCTAATGGATGCAGGAAAAGTACAATTTGCTTCCTGTTGCTCGATCACGCTTTCTGAGGCAAAACACCAACAGGTATTTTCCAATTTTGAACAATATCGTAATAATTTAATAATGCGCCCTCAGGAGATTTCGAATCATCCGGAAATCATTCGCCGCCTGGGATTAATCTCCATTAATACGGCTTTAGAATTGGATATCTACGGAAATGTCAATTCCACTCACGTTTTAGGTGCAAAAATGATGAACGGTATCGGTGGTTCTGGTGATTTTGCAAGAAATGCCCGTCTAGCTATCTTTGTCACCAAATCCATTGCAAAAGCTGGTAATATTTCAAGCATTGTGCCTTTTGTCTCTCATGTAGACCATACTGAACACGATGTCGATGTGATCGTCACCGAACAAGGATATGCTGACCTAAGAGGATTGGCACCAAGGGAAAGAGTGGAAATGATTATTGAGAATTGTGCGCATCCAATGTATCGTGATCAGCTGCGAGCCTATTACCAAGAAGCACTAACAAGAGGTGGGCAAACTCCTCATGTTTTAGAAAAAGCTTTTTCTTGGCATACGAATTATGCCAAAAATGGAACGATGCTTGAAGCGGTATTAGAAACGGTATAGGTTTCACATTTGCATCGGTTCAAACTGTGGCAATATCTATGAAAAATGCTGAATGGAGAGAATCTCCATTCAGCCTTTATTTACTTAATTTCTAGTTCTGACTTTAATTCCATTTGAACCCGTTGGATTTCTTCTTCTGAAACCAATCCATAATAAATGTTATCGATTCTTGTTCCTTCTTCTTCTATCTCCATTTGCTCAATGGATGTTCCAACATGCTTATAACCTTTTTGAATAGCGACCATTTGATCAAACGTAAGGTTTGTTTTTACATTTTTGCCGAGGACGGTAAATATATCGGAGAACTTGGTTAAACTTGAGAAACTAGCCCCTTCTTTAATTACCCCTTCAATAATTTGACGTTGTCTTATTTGCCTGCCAAAGTCCCCTCTGGGGTCTTCTTTTCTCATTCTTGTATAGCTTAGCGCTTTTTTACCGTTTAGAGTCAATTCTCCTTTTGGAAAATGGTATCCATCTTGAGTGAAATCTAAGTCATTATTGACCGTTACGCCGCCAACGGCATCGACCATTCCCGTGAAGCCTTTCATGTTAACCTCTATATAATAATCAATTGGTATATCGAGAAAGTTTTCGACGGTATCCAACGCCATGGGGATCCCTCCAAAGGCGTAGGCGTGGTTAATTTTATCCTCCGTCCCTTTTCCAATAATTTCAGTTCGAGTATCGCGTGGGATGCTTAGCATTTTTACGGAATTATTGTTGGGATTAACGGTTAATACAATCATGGTGTCAGAGCGGCCCGAGTCTCCTTCACGCTCATCCACACCCAGCATTAAAACCGAAAAAGGATCTTTTTCTTTAAGCGAAACTGGCTCCGCACGTTTTTCAGATTTTTCTCGTTCCATCGGCTGATGCATCGCAGCAACAGCATTTTTAAAAGATTTATAGACAGTGGATCCGTAGACGCCCCCGCCAATTAATAGTAGTAGAAGGATTGTGCCGGTCACCTTTACCCATTTTCTAAGTCTTCGTTTCCTTTTTCTTAATCGCATTCATAAACCTCCAAACTATCAAAGTCAGTTATTCATATCATACGATAAAGGTGTTTGAAAGTCGTCGGTTTTCCGTTGCTATTGTCAAAATGTGTCGGAATTCCTATGGAATCACGTTTGAAAGATAGGACTAAGAACGAACGAAGTCACAGGATACTGGTTGATTATTACTAGATTAAAAAATGAAGGTTTCATAGATGGAACATTTTTATTTCCTTCCAAGCGATATTCATTGATTAAAACCAATCAATATGATAAATCCTAATGGAGGAAATTTCTAGAAAGTTGTTTTTTTTAAGTAAAGATACTATCGAGATCATTTGGAAAGGAGCATTAATCAATGCGATTAAAAGGAAAGAAAGTACTCAGCCTTGTGCACCATGATTTTGAAGATTTAGAGTTATGGTACCCGATTCTTCGACTCCAGGAGGAGGGGGCCATAGTCCATCTTGCAGGAGAAAAAGCGAATGAAAAGTATATTGGGAAGTACGGCGTACCGGCTACCTCCGAATTCTCTTATGATGAGGTGCGTGGGGAAGATTATGACGCAATTTTAGTTCCAGGAGGGTGGGCCCCAGATAAAATCCGGCGCTTCCCGGAAGTCCTGTCGCTGCTGCAGCAAATGAATGCGGATGAAAAGCCGATCGGACAAATCTGCCATGCCGGCTGGGTGCTGATTTCGGCCAAAATTCTTGATGGCAAAAAAGTCACCAGTACTCCGGGGATTAGGGATGATATGGAAAATGCAGGGGCTACTTGGTATGACGAACCTGTGGTTGTTGACGGCCATCTTGTCTCCAGCCGCCGTCCGCCGGATCTTCCTGATTACCTGCGGGAATTTATCAACGTATTAGAACAGAAAAAGTAAAGTGTGGAAGCAAGATAGCGAGCGATTGTTCGCTGTCTTTTTTCGTTCAGCAATGGAAAAGCTATACGTGCATGAAACCTTTCCCCGAGATCATACGTATGTAGTCATAAATAAACGAACGAGGGTGACGCATGATACATGGAAACACGAGAAGATTTGTTGAACGAATTAACCGTCATTGAGAAATGGGAAAATGACCAGAGTGATTTATGGATTTGGGATCGCATCGGCAGACTTCCATTTAAGATTCTTGATAAAATAACCCCCCAATTCATCCACAACAAAGTGGGGAATCTATTAGAAGAAATCGGCTCCTATATTCAGAATGGCGGCAGCTATTTAATTAAAGAACATAATCTCTTTGAAAAAATTGAAAAAGAAACAGGGAAACCAATCACCAATGTATCTGATATTGAGGATATTCCGTTAGCTGCAATGGATAAGTTAAGCCAGGAGCTGACCGGACAACGGAAGAAGTTTGCGGCCATCCAAGGAGCAAGCACGGGAATCGGCGGGATTTTTACCCTCGCACTCGATGTTCCGGCATTAATGGGCATCTCCTTAAAAACATTGCAGGAAATCGCCATCCTCCATGGATATGATCCCAATGAGAAATGCGAACGTATTTTTATGATCAAATGCCTGCAGTTTTCCTCGGCGGATATTGTCGGCAAACGAGCGATTCTCAATGAACTTTCCAGCTATTATCAAAAAGGGAATGGATCAAGTGAAATGATGTCGCAGCTCCAAGGCTGGCGTGAAGTGGTTTATACCTATAGAGACCAGTTCGGGTGGAAGAAGCTGTTCCAAATGGTACCTATTGCGGGGATGATCTTCGGTGCATTTACCAATCGCTCGATGATTAACGACCTAGCGGAGACGGGAATTATGCTTTACCGAAAAAGAAGGATTCTTGAGCGGTTGGAACAAGAATAGGTATAAAAAAAGGGACAGCATTTTTGCTGTCCCTTTTGACTGGATCCATGGGGGCCCGGCCACAACCTTAATTCAAACCTATTAGATACTAACTAGGCTTTCGGTTTTTTCCTCAAAATATTTATGCATAAGTGAATTAAGTTTGATGGAAAGATTGATGTATTCCGAGCTGCTAGGGCCATCTTGCTTATATATTTTGCTCAGTGTCGTTTTAAGATAAATGATTTCCTTTAAAAGTTCCATATTTTCCATTTGAGTTCGTTCGATTGTTTTCATCATACACCTCGTAAAATTATTTTTTACTGCCATTGGTTTGGAAGGCATGATGACTTGATTTCCCATCTTTTCGTCTTCTATCTTTAATACAATTCCAATACCATTCTGATAGTAACATAGTGGATTTTCCATGTGAACAGCGAATTTAAAAGTAAAAATATTTGAAAAAAGGTAAATGATATTGGTATATCAATGTATTTAAAAAGAGATTTCTAACTGCTTGAAAATAAACGTCTCCTATATTTCGACAAATTATTTCGTTATAACATCAAAAATAAAAATAAAAATATTCAGAAATCTTAAGAACAGTAAAAAAAGAATCCGGCCCAGTGCCGGATCCAAACAAATATATCAAAAGGGGGTTTTGGAAAAAGAGAAAGGTAAATGCTGTCCTCTTCATGTAATTTATATTACCCCGTAATCATGAACAAACTATGAATAAATCGTATATATTTTATTAATTATTTAGTATGATAGATGTCAAATCAAGGGCACTAGTATAACTATGTGCAATCGCAAGGGACAATCTAGAGGAGAAATGGATGAGAAAAATAGCAGGTTTATTTCTATCTGCATTCACACTTGTAGGGCTCGCAGGTTGTGGTGAAAATTCCTTAGCTGTTAAAGCAGTTGAGCAGGGGAAATTAGCACTAGCCAGTCATGAGTATGATGAAGCAGAATCATCGTTTGAAATGGCCATAAAGGAAGGTTCAAAGGATAGCGAAGAAAAAGAGGTTGTTGAAATCATAAAAGCATTTAAAGAATCATCCGAGTTATTTGAACAAGGAGACCTTAATAATGCCAAAAAGGTCATCTCCAGTATGAACAATTATAGCAAGTATGCCATTAATGAAGAAATCGAAATGCTCAAAAAGACAATTGAGGAAACGATTGTTTTAATGATGAGTTTGTTAAACAAGTCGATAGTTTAAATAAACTAATTTCAAAAGGTTCATTTGAGGAAGGTAAAAAAATAATAGCTGACTTAAAAATGAATGAATTGGACCCGAAACAAGAAGAAACTATTGTAAGAATAGAAAAGAAGTTGAAAGAGTCTGAAGTGGCCCTCGCTAAAGAAAAAGCTGCAAAAAAAAGCAGTGTGATGCTTGATCGAAAACAAGCTAAGGAACTGCTGATTAAAACTCAAAATATAGATACAAGCATCGCAGGTGTACGAACGGACCCAGAAATGGATGAAGTAATAGATGGTGTAAAGTATTACTTTTTGATGTCTATGCCCTCACCGAAGGCTTTGCTGCCAATGCCTATTGGGTAAGCTCTAAAGATGGCAGACTTAAAAATAACTTCTAAAGAGATAGTCGTCGGACTATCTCTTTTTATATATGAAGCTAATTTGGGCTTTCTCATTCTTAATGGTCAGGTTTGTATGGCTGATCTGCAATATAACTTTTAGGCACCTAAAACTTACGATGTCCTAATTGTAATCATCATATATTCAGCATACCTATTGGTATATTCAACACCGGTTACTTTGTATTTCTTTGCATTGTACACATCTACTTTAAGGTTGAACTTTACCGACCACATCTGCTATTGGCTTCGATTCAAATATGATATTTAAAAAAGGAACCTTGCAGCTACCTCTCCGCAACTGCCGAATAGAACCCTAGCCCAATAAATAACGCGAAGGCACCTAAATTATGTATAATTGCACGAAACATCTAAATTATGCACAGTACAGTACCTACTTTAAGCGCACAAAACTTAATTAAATAGGCAAAACCTCTATAGGCACCATCTAGTCTGAAATAAAATTTCAATAATATTATTAAAAGTGTAAAATAAAATAAAATTACAGAGGGGGACGTATTAGTGAAGTACCGACTACTTGCAACGGACTTAGATGGCACGTTATTAAACGATCAAAAAGAGATTGATATGGAAACAATCGAGGCGATTCATGAGTACCGTAAACGAGGTGGGAAGGTGGTCATTTGCAGCGGACGCTCTCCGCTATCAACGCAGTGGATTGCCCGTACGCTTGGACTTAGTGGCGAGCCGATCATTGCTTACAATGGGGCAATTCTGCTGGATAAGAATGGCGGAATCAGAGAGCAATCAGTTTTTCCATATGAGCCGCTGATGAGTTTCTGGGAATTATGTGAGACGGAGGGTATCTATGCCCATTTTTACGAGGGGGATACGCTGCTTGTCCCAAAGGTTAATAAATGGAATGAGCACTGGATTGAAAATAACATCCCCACCCTTGAAAAATCAGGAGGAGAACGTCATCAGTATAAAAGTGTTCGAGAAAAATGCCAGGTGAAGGTGGTAGACGACTTTTATCGATACCTGAAGGAGCAGGAGCCAAGCATTACAAAAATTGCTGTATTTGATGATGGGAATAAACTCCCTGAGTTTACCCGGAAGCTTAAGGAACAGGCAGTGGATATGGAAATTAGCAGCAGTTTTAATTTTATCAATTTAGAAATTACCCCAAGTGGTGTGACAAAAGCATCTGCCCTAATAAAGCTTACCAAGCAGTTAGGAATTCCACTCTCACAAACCGCAGCGATTGGTGATAATTTTAATGATGCTCTTATGCTCTCGGCTGTCGGCCTCGGAATTGCGATGGGCAATGCGCCCGAAAAGGTGAGACAATTAGCGGATCAGGTGACTGGAAATAATAATGAAGCAGGGGTCGCAAAGGCGATTCGCCGTTATTTGCTTGAATAAGACCCAGTTCACCTCATTGTGAAAAAGTGTTTTGAAATAACATTTTAATATTTTAATAAAAAAGTTGAAATATAATTTCAAAGGGAATATAATGAATCTACGGTAACCGCTTTCACCTCAGAAAAGACTTACAGGAGGATAACGATAAAATGGCAGAAAATCTAGAATTATTAACGACAGAATCGCGCAATGAACATACGATGCAGATAGATACAGCAAGTCCGCTTGAGATTTTACGAATTATGAATGAACAGGACCAATTGGTCGCTTTAGCAGTGAACGATGTGTTAACAGATGTGGAAGCGGCTGTTCAATTTGTAGTTGAGTCCTTTAAAAATGGCGGGCGCCTAATTTATGTAGGTGCCGGGACTAGCGGGAGATTAGGGGTCCTCGATGCAGTGGAATGTCCGCCCACTTTCAGTACAGATTCCGAAATGGTCCAAGGACTTATCGCAGGAGGAGAACGCGCCTTTTTGAAAGCAGTCGAAGGTGCTGAGGATCAGACGGATTTCGGTGTGAACGATTTGAAGGAAATTGGGCTGACTAAAGATGATACCGTGATTGGTATTGCCGCCAGCGGCCGAACACCTTATGTAATAGGGGCACTACGATATGCACGCAGTATTGGAGCAAAAACCGTTGCACTTTCCTGCAATAAAAATGCTGCAATTAGTAAGGAAGCTGACCAAGCAATCGAAGTCATTGTTGGCCCAGAAGTGCTCACAGGCTCGACTCGCTTGAAATCAGGTACCGCTCATAAGATGATTTTGAATATGATATCAACTTCTTCGATGATTCTTTTAGGTAAGGCCTATGAGAATTTAATGGTCGATGTTCATGTGAGCAACCAAAAATTGAAAGAACGGGCAATCGGCATCATCCGTAAGATTACAGGGGTTTCCTATGAACAGGCGTCGGAAATACTAGAAGCATCCGATCTTCAAGTCAAAACGGCTATCGTCATGATTAAGACGAATACAACGAAACCTGAAGCAGAACAATTATTAATAGAAGCAAACGGGTATGTAAAAAAAGCAATTCAAAACGTGAAAGAGTGAATTATTTTAAAAGGTGGTCTTTGGTGTGGCAGCAGGCGGATTAAAAATGATTCAAAATATGTTGGAACAGCTTCCGGCTTCCGAACGGAAAATTGCTAAATTGATACTTGGAAATCCTCAAGTGATTTTAAACAGTACCGTCCATGACATCGGTTTGCAGGCCCAAACAAGCGGGGCGGCTGTGATTAGACTGTGTAAATCATTAGGTTTAAATGGTTTTCAGGATTTAAAGGTTAGAATTGCAGGCGATTTAGTGAAACCAGTGGAACAAGGGTACCGTGACATTGAGCCAGGGGAATCGTTTTTCTCCATCGCTCAGAAGACAACGAGCAATAGTATCCAGAGCATTCGTGACTCGGAAGAAATGATTAATTACGATGAATTGGAACGTGCTGTTCACACCTTGTCGGCTGCTCAAAATGTTCATTTCTTTGGAATTGGTGCTTCAAGCATCATCGCTAAGGACGCACAGCAGAAGCTCCTTAGGATTCATAAAAATGCAACCGCTTTTACAGATACACACCTTGTTGCAACCTTAATTGCTAATGCCAATAAGGATGATCTTGTGTTTGGAATCTCACACTCAGGAGAAACACCTGAGGTCATTAAGGTCATGGCACTCGCGAAAGAACGTGGCGTGAACACGATAAGTTTAACGAAATATGGGCAATCAACGGTCTCTGCGCTAGCAGATATTAAGTTGTTTACTGCTGATTCTGGAGAGGCTCCTTTCCGAAGTGCAGCAACTTCCTCACGCCTGGCGCAGTTATATATCATGGATATTTTGTTTTTATCGATGGCCACCGTCCAATATGACGATACGATTCAATCCATCGATAAAACAAGAGAAGCGATTCGGTTTATCAAAGAAGTGAAATAGTCTTTTTTGGGAGGTGATGTGAACACTTTTCCATTTGCAGACTTGGGGAAATAAGTTCACTTTAAAAAATATACAACAGAGAGAAGGGGAATGAGCATGGCTGGAGAGAACAAAATTTTAGCAGAAAAGATTCTTGATGAATTAGGCGGGCCAGCAAATATTGAAAATTACACGCATTGTATGACGAGACTTCGTGTGACGCCGAAGGATAACTCGATTGTTAACCAAGCGTCTATTAAGAAAATAGACGGAGTCATGGGAGTGGTAGAGGAAGAGACCCTCCAAATTATCCTTGGACCTGGAAAAGTAAATAGAGTGACAGAAGAGTTTGGTAAATTAATAGAAGCTGCTGGCGGGATCAATCTGAAAGAAAAGGCAGCCAGCAAGAAGGCTGAAATCAACCAAAAGAATGCGACACCGTTTAAGCTGTTTTTACGAAAAATCTCTAGTATTTTCATTCCATTAATCCCAGCACTTGTTGCCTCCGGATTGATTACAGGGATTACAAAAGCAATCGTCCAAGCGGGCTGGTTAGCAGCAGATTCCCAACTGGCGACCATCTTGTCTGTTATTGGAAGCGGTTTATTTGGTTACCTTGGCATTTTAGTTGGTACCAATGCAGCGAAAGAGTTCGGCGGTTCACCCGCACTCGGGGCAATTGCCGGTATTTTAATCATTAACCCAGCAGTAGCAGGGATAAAATTGTTTGATACTGCCTTGCTTCCTGGTCGTGGCGGCTTAATCGGCGTATTATTCGCCGCTATCTTTATTGCCCTTGTCGAAAAACGAGTTCGTCGTTATGTTCCACAATCGCTTGACCTATTTATCACGCCAACGGTTGCTTTATTGCTTACTGGTATTGTAACTTATCTTGTCTTTATGCCGCTTGGTGGTTTTGTTTCAGATGCGATTACAAAAGGATTAACTTCACTTCTTGATGTGGGTGGTGTCGTGGCTGGATTTGTTCTTGGGGCCACCTTCCTGCCGCTCGTTGTCACTGGTTTACATCAAGGATTAACACCGATTCATCTCGAGTTAATTAATACACTTGGAAATGACCCGCTTCTGCCAATCTTGGCTATGGGTGGTGCTGCACAGGTTGGAGCAGCATTTGCAATTTACGCTAAAACAAAGAAAAAACGTTTAAAAAGAGCGATTGGCGGGGGGCTTCCTGCCGGAATTCTCGGAATTGGCGAACCGCTCATTTTCGGGGTAACCTTACCATTAGGCCGTCCATTCTTAACTGCTTGCTTAGGTGCAGGTGTCGGCGGTGCGTTCCAGGCTGTCTTCCATGTCGCAACCATCGCGGTTGGGGTTTCTGGCTTACCGCTGGCATTTTTAGTAGTAACAGGGCAAGTTCTGCTGTATCTGCTTGGTGTGTTAATCTCTTATGGAGCTGGATTCTTGTTCACTTATTTATTCGGCTTCAATGATGACATGGCCGGTGAATTCGATTGATCGGAATTTCCTTCTATTTAAATGATCCTTTAGCAGAAGAGCGGATTAGGTTTGCTGGGAAAATGGGTGTGAGGCGGGCATTTACGTCGCTTCACATCCCTGAAGAGTCAGGGGATTTAGCAGGCCGTGCGCGCGAGCTGCTGCATGCAGCAAAAGAAGATGGCATCGAAGTTTATGCAGATGTATCGGCACGAACACCTGCCCATTTAGGATTGGAAAGTTTATTTTCGTTAAAATCCTTAGGGGTTATCGGTTTGCGGTTGGATGACTTTTTTACGAATGAGATTATTTTGGAACTGGCTAAGGATTTCAAACTTGCGCTTAATGCCAGCATTATGTTTGAGGAAGATATACGGGTGCTGCTTGAAGGCGGGTTACAGGCTAGTCAGCTGCTGGCGTGGCATAATTTCTATCCAAGGCGCGAAACGGGATTAGCTGAATCATTTTTTCAAGAGCAAAATGAACTGTTTAAACGCTATGGTATTCCGGTAAGTGCATATATTCCAGGAGACGGTGAGAAACGCGGCCCGTTGTTTGAAGGGCTGCCAACCTTGGAAGATCATCGTGAAGTTAATCCGTATCTGGCTGCGCTGGAGTTGTTCCGAGCGGGTGTGGAGGATGTCTATATCGGTGATCCTGAGGTAAGCGAGGACCTTCTTCAAAGGTTAAACGATTTTGATTGCCATCATCGTGTTTCAATCCGAATTGAAGGTTTCCAGGAAGGTGAGTTCCGGCTCCGCCCTGATTTTTCCCGTGACGTGCTAAGGCTTATGGATACGAGAAGCTCTGATTCGGTGGAGGCTCGGAATACGTTAGCGCGGCCGCTGGGGACGATTACTAGAGATAATGACCACTATGGACGCTATCGCGGAGAGGTACAAATCACACTTCGTGACCTTCCAGCTGATGAGCGAGTCAATGTTGTCGGCAGGATTGTGGAAGAGGATTTGCCGCTCCTTTCCCTGCTGCAACCGGGTCAGCTTGTAAAGCTGATTCAGGTATGATATAAAAGTCAAAAAACCAAGGGACTTCCCTTGGTTTTTTCGTATCGGCCGCTAGTAGTAACTATTTTTCCATCAACCATTTTGTAACGATCTTTGATTTTTCTTCATCTAATAGATTTCCAGGCATTTTTTTCGTGCCTTCATTGACAATTTTCAGGACTTCCGCTTCTGAATACTTACTTTTCATATTTGTTACTCCCGGTCCTACAGCTCCCTGTAGTTTATCGCCATGACAAGCAGCGCAGCTATCTTTATAGATTGATTCTCCATCCATAGCAGTACTTGTTTTACCTGATGAACAGCCAGTTAATAATATAAGCACTAATGCAGTAATAGCCCAAAGTTGTTTCACGATGTCTCCTCCAAACACATTAAAATAGTGGAAATGTTCCTTAAGTCTATCTTAATAGAGTTTGAGTGTGAAAATTCACCTCAAATATGAACAAAAATTTAAACTTCGGCGTTGTAACGGACAAATCGCAAGAATAATTGTGGAGAAATGTCCATAAGACATTGGTAAGCATATTCCTGACTAATTTATTATGCGAATCTACAAAAAAATGGTAATTTTTACTTTCCCTCCAAATCTATTGAAATCATCTGTTAATACTAGTCATCATGGAATTAGCAGGCGCTTTAAAAGGAAAAATTATTTCCTATGTCGAAATAATTGGAGTGTAATTATTGGAAACTGGGAGGAACGAGGATGACAGGAAGTAAGGGAGTAACGACAGACGATTTATATCGATTAAAGTCAGTGGTGAACCCACAGTTTTCACCAGATGGACAGTCTTTTGTTTATGTACAGACCACGATAGATCGAGAGAATGATGAATATCAATCACAGATCTTTTATCAAACGCTTGAAAAAAGGGCCGAGTCTGTCCAATGGACGTTTGGAAAAGGAAAGAATCATACACCCCGCTGGTCACCTGATGGTACTAAGCTTGCATTTGTCTCCAATCGGAGCGGAAAGAATCAAATATATGTGTTGAGTGTAAACGGTGGCGAGGCACAGCAAGTAACCTTTCTGCCAAGTGGAGCGAGCAATCCTGTCTGGTCACCTGATGGAATGAAGCTAGCTTTCAACACTTCCTTACAATCTACTAAAACGATTTTTGATCCAGAGGAGAAGAAACAAGAGAGACCCGTGCCGCTGGAAGTGACGAAAATGAGATATAAGTCGGATGGAGAAGGATTTTGCCAGGGGCAATTCAAACAAGTAGTTGTAGTGAATGTTGGTTCCGGTGAATTAACGCAACTTACCACTGGGGCATATGATGTGAGTTTATATTGCTGGTCACCGGATGGGAGGTATCTTGCTGTAGGGGCAGATGTAACCGAAGTGGCTGATTTATCATTTAAGAATGATATTTATCTATTAAATATAGAAACTAAAGAATACAATCCTGTAACTAATGGAACCGGCTATTTTGGAAACGTTACTTGGTCCCCAGACGGAAAATACCTTGCGATGATAGGGCATGAGCGAGAATTTCAAAATGCCACACTCTCAAAAATCTGGCTTTATGAAATTAATACAGGCACATTTACATGTTTTACACCTGACTGGGATGTTCCTGTCGGTGATTATATGGTGGTTGACTTTCAACAAGGTGCATCTTCGCCAGGGGTAATTTGGGATGGGAACAGCCAAGGTTTTTATTTTATTACCTCAGAACAGGGAAGTACTAATATTTACTTTGGTGATCTGAAAGATGGAGTGAAATCAGTGCTGGTCGGCAAGCAGCACGTCTATGGATTGACCGTTGATTCGAAATCAGGACAAGCGATTGCAGCAATTAGTACCCCGACAGCGATTGGTGATTTATACTTATTATCTCTAAACGGGGAGGGAACTCTTGAGAGACTGACCAAGGTGAACGATATCCAGGACGTGGTTCTCTCTAAACCGGAACCAATTGAATATGAAGGAGCAAATGGCAGGAAGATTCATGGCTGGCTCTTGAAGCCGGTTGGTTTTGAGGCGGGAAAGAAATATCCATTACTACTTGAAATTCATGGCGGTCCTCATGCGATGTATGGGAATACGTACATGAATGAGTTTCAAATTTTGGCAGCGGAAGGATACGCGGTGTTGTACGTGAATCCACGCGGCAGTCATGGATATGGGCAGGATTTTGTCAATGCAGTACGCGGTGATTACGGTGGGGGCGATTATCAAGATTTAATGCTCGCTGTGGATTATGTGTTAGCAGAATTTGATTTGATTGATGAAAACCGTCTTGGGGTCACTGGCGGTAGTTACGGCGGCTTCATGACGAATTGGATTGTCGGACATACCAATCGTTTTAAAGCAGCTGTAACACAGCGTTCGATTTCGAACTGGATTAGTTTCTATGGAGTCAGTGATATAGGCTATTATTTCACGGAATGGCAGATTGATGGCGATTTCCGCGATGTGGATAAACTGTGGAAACATTCCCCGCTTGCTTATGTAGAGAACGTAGAGACGCCATTATTAATCCTTCATAGCGAAAAAGATTACCGCTGCCCAATTGAGCAGGCGGAGCAATTATATATTTCTCTAAAGCGGTTGGGGAAAGAAACAAAATTTGTCCGTTTCCCTGATGAAAACCATGAGTTATCCAGAAGCGGCAGGCCAAGCTTGCGTAAAAGCCGGTTAAATTACATTGTGGAGTGGTTCCGGGCGGAGATTTAATATGGGGAAAAGGAAAGGAAAGATTCTGCACGCATTGGAATCATTCCTTTTTTATGTCTTGTTCGTAAAATCCCCTTGTGAGTTCACCACTCCTTTTGGGATCCTCTTATATCTATTAGTCTATAATTTCCCGTTCACGTAACCATGGCGATACTTAGCAGGTGAAACGTTCATCACCGAAGTAAATATGCGTGTAAAGTAATGCACGGATCCAAAGCCAGTAACGTCAGCGATCTCTTTAATGGGAAGGTTTGTCATTTCAAGCAGGCGAGCCGCCTCTCTTACTCTTTCCTTGCGAATATAGGTGGAGAAACTTTCACACCGTTCATTGGAAAAGAGCCTCGATAAATGACGACTGGATATGTGAAGATAGTTGGCGACATCTTCTAGCTTCAATGGTTCTGATAAATTATCACGAATAAACAATTTTGCTTGATATAAATGGGTTGGGGAACTGTTCGAAAACATTTTTTCTGGACTGCGGCTCTGCTGATTTGCTTCGGAAAACATGGAATGAAAAGACAGTATCAGTGTGTGTGCCATATTAGTAATGAAGTTAAAATCTTCCGCCCTGTTGTTTGACGTATAATCTACCAGTGCCCTCCAGATTAAGGCTGTTGGGGAATCATCCGCCACATGAACACAAACCCTTTTTGTTTTCGCCAGCTGAGTAAACATGCTACTCGCATCATCCACTGATTTTTCATGCGAAATTTCAAAGGCAACAAATACAAGAAAAAGGCCCGTATCACTTAAAATCTGATGATGAATGTTCGGACGGGATAAAAATAATGTTCCTTTCTTTAATGGATATTGTTCATCCAAATCTTTATAAAGTCCTTCGCCACTTAGGACATAACAAACTTCAAAAAAGGAATGCCTATGGATCGGGTTGTTGAAATGGTTCGGATTCACTCCCCAATAATTCACCTTAAAGGCAATTTCATCTCCAAGCGGCCCCAGGGCATATTGATTTAAAATTCCTTCACTGTGTTTACATGATTGGACGACCAAAGATATCCCCCTAATGTCCTCATAAGACAAAAAAACAGCCTATTTTGATAAAGACAGAATTCTATTATTTTCTTAAAATTATAACAATTATGCGATCAACCTTAAAGGAGGATTTGGAATGATTACTTTAAAGGATGCGGAATTTTACAAAGAAAATGGATACTTGCTTGCTAAAGGGGTTTTTTCTAAAGAGGAAGTAGAACAAATGAAAGCGGCGGTAGAACGCATCATTCAACGTGCAGCCAATACAAAACATGATCGTAACCATGCATGGCAAGGGGAGTACGTCCCAGCAAACGAGTTAAAAAAACTGGTGTTAAAAGGTTTTCATGATGTTCATTATCATGATGCATCCTTTTCCAGAGCCTTCATCCATCCCAACATGGTGTCAATTTTGCAAAAGCTCATTGGACCGAATGTGCAATTACATCATTCCAAAATGCTGGTTAAACCACCTGAAAAGGGAGCAGCGTTTCCCATGCATCAGGATCATCCATATTTTCCTCATGAAAGTCATTCCATGTTGGCTGCTAGTGTTCATCTTGATGATGCAGACTTGGAAAACGGATGCCTGAGGGTCATCCCAAAATCTCATCAAGAAGGTCCCATCTCTCATGTCGGTCGTCACTACTTAAATCATAAGGAATATCCGATTTCCATAGGGACTCCTTGCCCTGCCGAAGCAGGCGACGTTTTGTTTTTTAATTATTTAACCATCCATGGTTCGGATAGCAATCGAAGTGACCGTCCGCGTAGGAACGTATTATTTCAATATCGGGACCCGTCTGATAAACCGACTGCCGATGTACACGTAAACTGGGGGCAAGGCTTGATGGTCTGTGGAGAAAATCCAACGTTCCGTGATTATCACGCTGATTTTGCCTCAAAGGTTATGAATTGATATTTGATTGCGCCTATTTTGGTCGAACTGAGGAAGCAGTAACGGACAGAATAGAAGATGTATATGACATAACTGTTGAATCAACTATAGAAGAATAATTTAATTTTGGGGCTAGCCTCCTCTTGATAACCGCGAGATATTATCTCGCGGTTTTTTTGCACTTATTGTTCATGGATCTATGAGTCCGAACTATCGGTTTACTTAAGCTTATGGTTAGATAAAAAGTGGAAGGCCAAGTTTGCAAAATTCCTGCTTAAAAGATATAAATAGGTAAGTTTAGTTAGGATTATAAAGCATTTAACTATTCGGAGGATATAAAATGTTAATAGACAAAATCATAAAATTTGAAAATAATTTTGCAGAGGTTCAATCCCAAGTAATAGAAAAACCTTTTGGCAAAATCTTTTATGATAAAAGTAATCCTTTATCATATGATAGCAATCATGCATTGATTAATGATGATTCAGACTATGAATTCGCAATAAAAGAGATTGTGAATTTTTATCAATCAATAGATATAACTCCACGAGTGTATACATTTTCAAGAAATAAAAGTAAAGTTGGTCAATATTTAGAAAGTAAGGGATTTAATAGATCAATAGACGAAATTTGTTTCTTTGTCCAAAAAAATAAAAAAATAATAGATATTTCTCAGTCCCTTCAAGTTAAAAGGTTAAACTATATAGATGACGCAATAAGTGAATTACTCAGCTCTGATAAAGAACAAGGTGAGTGGGGTTATAAATCTCTGTTAAAGTCGATAGATAACGAAAACTTTTATTTGTTTGGTGGATACATTGATGGAGAATTAGTTTGTATCGCTTCCTTGTACCACAAGAATGATATTTATAGGGTAAATGATGTATTTACTAAAAAAGATAAAAGAGGTAAGGGTTATGGCAGCCAATTAATTAACTTTATTACTGATTTTAATGATAAGACACTTAAATCAATATGTTATTTATATGCTCACAATCCTAATGCAATAAAAGTATATAAAAAAGCTGGATATGAGGAAATAAATGCAATTGTGAGAGGATGTTACTGGTTAGAATAATGCCCGTGCTAGTCACGTCCATAAGTATGAATAAAGTGAGGTTTATGAATGATTTTTACTTATGCTATTACACAAGATAACCAATTGATAAAAGATGTAAAGATGGAGGACCTAAGGTCAGATCAATTTAAATTTTATTGGGTGGATTTTGAGGAACCAACTAATGAGGAAACAAAATTGTTAAGTGAATTTTTCCACTTTCATCCCTTGGCAATTGAGGATTGTCTGCATTTTATCCAGCGCCCCAATATGAATTATTATGGTGAAGTACTTTTCTTTGTTTTACATTCATTAACTAAAACAATAAGGTGCGAGGAGATTGATGTTTTTGTAGGAGAAAACTATGTCGTGTCTTTTCATAAGGAGAAGGATGAGGCGATAGACATGGTTAAGCAAAAATTATTTGCAAGTAAAGAAGTGGAAAAGGTTGGACCGTTATATGTTCTTCATAGCATTATTGATGAATTAGTAGATTGCTATTTTCCAATTTTGCATCAAATTGAGGACAAACTAAATGAATATGAAGAGAGAGAAGCAAGCAGCAAAAAAATCATCGAAGAGGTTTATGAGATTCGCAGAGATTTGATTCGTTTGCGGAAAACGATTAATCCAATGAGAGATTTGTTATACAGGATGATAAACTCCAAGCGGATTCAGGATACGAAGCAAATACACCATTATTTTGCCGATATCTATGATCACTTGATGAAGTTAACGGATATGGTTGCATCTAATCAAGACGTTACTTCTGACATGAGGGAGAATTACATGTCCATTCAATCCAATCGAATGAACTCCATTATGATGACTCTTACCGTTATAACAACCATTTTTATGCCCATTACATTTATTGTAGGAGTGTACGGAATGAATTTTGATCATATGCCAGAGCTACATTGGAAATACGGCTATTTTATCACGCTAGGGGTTATTGCGATACTTGTAATGGTAATGATTTTTTGGTTTTACAAAAAAGGCTGGTTATTAAAAAAATAATGCAAAAATTAAGAAGTTTAATGCGTTAACTCAGTATGGTTACGATCCCTTTTATTATCTGTATATATATGGAACTTTTTTCATAAAGTGATTTAAAGGGGTGATCAGAATGAACTATACGAAATCGATAATAAGCGGACTTGTTGCGCTGGTGATTATCGTGGTTGGCTTTTTTTCTGGTACTACCGTGGATTCTGGTTATCGAGGGGTTTTATTACAATTGGGGGCGGTTAAACCGACGATTCTGACGGAAGGATTTCATTTTAAGATTCCATTTATTCAAACCGTACAACCGATTGAAGTCCGGGTTCAAAAAGAAGAAAGTTCACAGACAGCGGCCTCAAAGGATCTGCAAATGGTCACCGCGATGGTGGCCGTCAACTATTCTGCTGATCCGGAAGCAGTGAATAAGCTTTATCAAGAAATCGGGTTGGATTATCGTACCCGCATCGTTGACCCCGCGATTGCGGAATCACTCAAGGCGATCACTGCCCAGTACACCGCAGAAGAACTAATTTCGAAACGGCCGGAAGTATCGGCGAAAGTGAAAGATATGCTCGCTAGTAAATTAACAAAATATTATATGATCCTAGAAGATATTAATATTAAAGAATTCGCTTTTAGTGATGAATTCAATAAAGCGATTGAATCAAAACAAACTGCCGAACAAAATGCGTTACGTGCAAAAAGAGATCTTGAACGAGTCAAAATTGAAGCCGAGCAGAAAGTCGCACAAGCGGGTGCAGAAGCAGAAGCTTTACGATTGAAAAAACAAGAGGTAACCGAGGAACTGATTCAATTAAAACAAATCGAAGTCCAAGAAAAGGCGTTGGAAAAATGGGATGGGCACCTGCCAAGTGTCACTGGTGGAGCTACGCCGTTTATAGATGTGGAGGGACTTTCGAAAAAATAGCAGGGAATTACGGCAACTCCTCATGCAGGTATAATGTCGTCACAATGGAGAAATTAGTATAATCTTAAATATTGATTGATAGCCTTGAGTTACTTTCGGTTATCAATCTTTTTTTCTTTACATTAACTTTACATTTAACTTATTGAATTAATTATATAAGTGATTTATTATATAAGCGAATGATTATATGTAATTACACATGTTTGATTTGGTAAGAATAACTGAGTCAGGTATAAAGTGTATGAGTTAACAGAATCTAAAAATAATTACTTTAGGCAGGAAATTTAGATAAGTATATTATTATTTCCTTATTAATTAAGTTGTCAGGAGGTGTTTATCATATCAGAATCAACCATTGAATTAGAAAGCGCAGCTAACATCTTAAAATTGTTAGGCGATAAAACCCGTTTAACTATGATCAAAATTCTTGATAGCCACGATGCTTGTGTATGCGAATTTGTTGAAATATTTAAAACAAGTCAGCCTGCGATCAGCCAGCACATTCGTAAGTTAAAGGATGCTGGGTTAGTGAGGGAAACAAGAAGAGGACAATGGATCATTTACTCTTTGAGTAAAGATAGTCCTTATTATCCATTGGTTCAAGATTTACTTCTGCATCTTCCAAATCAAGATTTTAGATTGAAGGAATTGGAAGAACAGGGACTACGAATTTCATGCGAATAATTGGAGGTTTCAACATTGGTATCAACCATACTTGCATCATTGATTTTCTTAATTACACTTATTCTGGTTATTTGGCAACCTAAAAATTTATCCATTGGTTGGTCTGCATGCGGGGGTGCGATTCTTGCGTTATTGGTAGGAGTAGTTGATTTACAGGATGTATTAGAAGTAACTAAGATTGTTTGGAACGCTACTTTTTCTTTCATTGCTATCATTATTATTTCGTTAATATTAGACGAAATTGGTTTCTTTGAATGGGCTGCCTTACACATGGCACGGGCAGCAAAAGGCAACGGAATAAAAATGTTCGTTTTTGTCAGCATTCTTGGAGCTCTCGTCGCAGCATTTTTCGCCAATGATGGGGCAGCTCTTATCCTTACACCAATCGTTTTAGCGATGGTTCGGAATTTAAAATTGGAAGACAAGATGATTTTCCCATTTATTATTGCAAGTGGGTTTATAGCTGATACGACTTCCTTGCCATTGGTGGTAAGTAATCTTGTAAATATTGTTTCTGCTGACTTTTTTGGAATTGGGTTTGTTCATTTTGCATCAAGAATGATTATCCCAAATTTATTTTCTTTAGTCGCAAGTATTTTAGTGCTCTTTTTGTACTTCAGAAGAAGTATTCCAAAACAATATGATTTATCAAAATTAAAACAACCAGTTGATGCCATTCGTGATGAAAAAATGTTCCGTTTGTCTTGGGTTGTCTTAGCTATCCTATTAGCTGGTTACTTTATTAGTCAAACACTTCACGTTCCTGTTTCGATCATTGCAGGTGTCGTTGCCATCTTCTTCTTATTTATGGGTAGGAGAAGCCATGCAATCGAAACAAAAAAGGTCATAAAAGGAGCACCTTGGGCCATCGTATTTTTCTCGATTGGTATGTATGTGGTGGTTTATGGCTTACGAAATGCTGGATTAACAGGTGTACTTGCAGATGTGATTCAAGCATGTGCCGATCATGGATTATTTTTAGGAACCATCTCCATGGGATTCATCGCAGCTATTCTTTCTTCTATTATGAATAACATGCCAACGGTGATGATTGATGCACTTGCAATTGCTGATACCCATACAGTAGGTGTTATCAGAGAAGGACTCATTTATGCCAATGTCATTGGATCAGATTTAGGTCCAAAAATCACACCTATTGGGTCGCTTGCTACCTTATTGTGGCTGCATGTGTTGAAAACTAAAGGTGTAAAAATTTCGTGGGGAACTTATTTTAAAACAGGAATTGTCTTAACCATCCCAGTATTGTTTATCACACTATTAGGTTTATACCTATGGTTATTAATAGTTTAACCATTAAATCAGACCAACAGAAAAAGGAGAACAACTACTATGTCTAAAAAAACAATCTATTTTCTATGTACAGGTAACTCTTGCAGAAGCCAAATGGCAGAAGGCTGGGCGAAAAAGCATTTAGGTGATGAGTGGGAAGTGAAAAGTGCTGGTCTTGAGGCACATGGTTTAAACCCGAACGCAGTGAAAGCGATGAAAGAAGCTGGAATTGATATATCTAATCAAACATCTGATGTGATCGATCCTAAGATATTAAATCATGCAGATTTAGTTGTGACGCTGTGCGGGCATGCAGCAGAGCATTGCCCAGTAACTCCACCTCATGTTAAACGTGTTCACTGGGGATTTGATGACCCAGCAAAAGCAGAAGGAACGGATGAAGAAAAATGGGCATTCTTCCAACGTGTCCGTGACGAAATCGGTGAGCGTATTAATCGTTTTGGTGAAACCGGCGAGTAAGAAGATTTAATAGGCAAGAGTAAAAATAGTCTTGGCAATGAAAACTAAATAAAGTAAAAGGTGGAGTTAAACCTTGGCTGCTCAAAACTATAACGAGTTAATAAAAGATCGCAGATGACATGAGAGACATTATTTTATAGGGAAATTTTGTAAGGGGTCGTTTGGCATGAATATATTTGCAGTTGGGATTGGCGGCTTTTTGGGTGCAATATTTCGTTATACAATAGGGATATTGATCTCACCAACAAATAGATTTCCATTCGGTACTTTGACCATTAATCTGTTTGGCTGTCTATTTCTCGCGTGGTTTTTTACCATTACATTAAATCGAAAGAATATTAATCAGAATCTAAAATTAGCGATTGGAACAGGATTTACAGGTGCCTTTACTACGTTTTCAACCTTTTCCGTTGAAACATTGAATTTAATTAAAAATGATCAAATGAATTTGGCCTTGCTCTATGTACTTTTAAGCGTTTTTGGAGGAATCGCTCTGGCTTTGTTTGGTGCAAAATTGGCTGGATTTCAGTTCGGAAACCAACGGAATGGAGGAGAGAGATAATGTTTTTTGTAGGTATTGGGGGTATATTTGGTGCGATTTTGAGATTCCAGCTCGGGAAATGGATTACGAGCAAGACAACATACAAATTCCCACTTGCCACATGGATCATTAATATTAGTGGTTCGTTTGTACTTGGGATTCTGGCTGTTTTACATCTAGGAAAGGGAATTCCCGATTGGTTATGGTTACTGTGTGGAACAGGTTTTCTCGGAGCATATACCACCTTTTCCACCTTCGGTTACGAAACGATCCAAATGTTGCAGAAGAGGGAAACTAAACATGCAGTATTTTATGTTAGTACTTCGGTCCTTTTAGGTATTCTTTTTGCGTGGATAGGAAGTATCCTCGGCACCTATGTTTGATGTGTTTACAAAAAATGAAAGATACCAGTTAAGTAAAAAGCTTTAGAAAAAAAGAAAGAGTTTTTCCAAGTCGCGGTAAACTCTCTCTTTAGTTGGAATTTAATTTGGTTCAACATGGACATGTACATCATAGACATGATGCTCTTTTATTAATACATTTTCGACCTTGGTAGCAATATCATGGGCTCCGCGAATATCTAAATCAGAATTGACCAGAATCACAATATCCACTACCACGTTATTACCGTAATTTCGGGCTTTAATGTCTTTAACCCCTTTAACCCCATTACAATCAATGATCGTTTCTTTATATGTCTCTATTTGTTTTTCATCAAATCCATCGGTCAAATGATGGGAAGCATCTCTAAAAATCTCCCAACCGGTCTTACAGATGAGTAAGCCAACGATAATCGCCGTAATAGGATCGAGCCAAGGAAGATTGAACTGGGCACCAATGATACCGATAAATGTACCGACACTGACCCATGCATCTGAGAGGTTATCCTTTGCTGCTGCCATAACAGATTGGCTATTAATTTCTCTAGCTAATTTTTTATTATATCGATAAACCAAATACATAACTACAGCACAAAATAGACCTGTCCATGCAGAAATCAAATCTGGGGTTTCATTTCTTCCATGAAATATACTCGAAATCGCTTCGTATGTTACTTGTATTCCCACAGCAATCATAATAAATGAAGCGACCATGGAGGCAACTGTTTCTGCTTTCCAGTGCCCATAAGGATGATCATCATCGGGCGGCCGCTGCGACAATTTAAGACCAATCAGTACAGCTATTGACGCAATAATATCTGTGACATTATTTAAACCGTCTGCTTTTAAGGCTTCAGAGTTAGCTATAAAACCGACTGATAATTTTAATGAAGATAAGATTATGTAAGCGATAATGCTTATGATCGCTCCTCGTTCTCCTCTTCTCAAATCCAAATATCCCTGTTCGTTCATATTTCTATCCCCCGCCATTTCTCTATTTTTATTATGGGATAAAAATAACTAGTGGGTCTAGAGAAACCTTTTGTCCTCCTTCAAACTAAGTAATGGCAGTGAAAAAAAGTTTCACTGGGGAAACTAGCAATTCCTCTTTTCCCTTCAGCACTACTTTCATAAAAATATAGCCCTGTCCAAAAAAGTTATTCTGCATAATTTTATTTAGAGAGAAATTTTTTAGGGGATGATAATTTGAATGAAATGAGCAATATGCAGCCTACTAATCTATGCAGACAATTTGCTGATATCCTTGGTGCTACACCGTCTGTCATTAATGGAGTTTGTACAGCGACCAAATCTCGGACAAACCTCCACCCAGTTGTGTTGGGACGTAGAGCAGAATCTTTTATGTTTGTGCCACAAGCATTTTCGTTTGAGAATATTGATAGCGAGGGAAGAGCATTGTGTCTTGGAGAAACTGTTATTCTTCAAGAGGAGATTAATCCGTTTATTTCCCGTTTACGGGCAAACGGGATTATTGTAACAGCTCTCCACAATCATTGGCTGTTTGATGTACCACGTTTGATGTATATCCATTTTGAATCAATCGATGAACCACTTTCTTTTGCTAGAAAAGTTAGAAATGCTCTTGAAGTTTTGACTACTCGAAATGTGAGACGGGCTTTAAATGTTAGATCAAGTGCAAATAGTCAAGCAGAAGAGTTGTGCGAAGAATTTCATAGAATCCTTGGCGGAATGCATACGTTCGAAAATGGGATTTGTACGGTTATGAGATCGCGGACAAATATTATGCCGCAAATTTTGGGGAGACGAACTAGGTCTTTCCTAGCTATTCCTCAGATGTTTACTTTTGAATCGTTAACCTTATCTGGTAGAGCACTTTGTAGTGGTGAAACAGTTATTTTGCAAGAAGAGATTAACCCGTTCATTAGTAAACTCCGTGAACATAATATCATTGTTACTGCTTTTCACAATCATTGGTTATTTGACAATCCAAGACTGATGTATATTCATTTTGAAAAGATAGATAATCCAGTAAGGTTTGCACTAGCTGTTCGAGATGCTTTACAGGTATTAACAAATGATGAAGTAAGACCTTCTTAATAAAATTGTCAAACTACCTCTCGTTAGGTAGTTTTTTTACTTGCTCATAACAATTGAAAAGCGTTAACTATTACACTACAATATGTAATGGAAGGGAGGATGTTAAATGACAGTCAATAATTTTCGTTTTGACCAAGAAGGACTTAATCGTTTTTTCGGTCCGCTTGAGTCTAAAATAATGGACATTCTTTGGGAAGGCAATGAAAAGAGTATAAAGGACGTTCAACAAAAATTAGAAAATGAAAAACCGCTCAACTTCAATACAGTTATGACCGTTATGAACCGTCTTGTCGATAAAAACATCCTTACGAAAAGAGTAGAAGGAAGAACATCTCTCTTTAAACCAGTAAAGACCAAAGAGGATTTTATTAGCGACCAATCAAAAAAACTAACAGATAACCTTTTGGACGAATTTGGGGGGTTAGTGGTTAATCATATGCTCGATTCTTTAAATGAAGTGGATGACCGGTTACTTCTGAAACTGGAGCAAAAAATTGAACAGTTAAAAAAGGGCAGAAAGTAATATGATCTGGAAACATAAATCAACTGCCGTTTTAGGATTAGCCCTTTTCTTTGCGATTATTTTGTTTGTTCAAATGGCTATGTTTCTAGTTAATATCTTATTTGGCCCATTAGAGCTATTTAATATCTTTAACTTTTGCGTTAGCTTATTTGAAAAAGGGACGTTTGCCTATTATGCGACCTTATTATTCGTGAGTGCCTATATTTTTTATACAGTTTTCTTGGTTTGTAAAAAGATTGTACAGCAAATCCTAGTTTTACATTCATTTCAAAATAAAATTCAACTACTTATGAATAAAGATAAATCCAAACAATTGAATCAAATCTTTAACAGAAAAAATGATGATATCGTTGTGATCAATCATAACGATCCGTTGGCATTTACATTTGGGTTTTCGAACCCAGTAATCGTCCTTTCTACAACACTAATTGAAATGTTAGATTCAAAGGAATTAGAAGCAGTCATTTACCACGAAACTTCGCACCAAAGGTATTATGATGGAATTAAGGTGTTTATTTTACAAATGATTTCAGAATCGATATGGTATATTCCTCTTACAAGATGGTCCTATCAGAATTATCGGATTATGATAGAACTAGTTGCCGATGAATATGCGATTAATCGAATGGGTTCAGAACTTGGATTAGGCAGCGCTCTTTTAAAGTTAATCAAGAAGCAGCTGAAGGTTAATTCAAATCTTACTCCAGCTATAGTCCATTTTGCGGATAGTACAATCGATTATAGGCTTCAACAGTTAATTAATCCGCAACAATCGATTCCAGTTAAAGTAGAGACACGAACAATCGTCATCTCTTTAAATGTATTTATTTTAATATTATTGCTATTAGTTATTGCCTAATAAGGATTGGGGGTTAAGTCCAATCCTTTATTTAATTAAGTAGTTAATAGATTAATTGGTAGAGAAGTATTATCACTTGACCACTTGCAACACATTACACTACAATGAGTAGTGTAAAATAGATTTTTCGTGCAAAAGGGAGAATTTGTTACTCTTTTACACTACGATTTGTAGTGGGGATTATACGGAATTTGAGAGGAGAAAGTAAATTGAATAAATTAGAAGTAGGGACACTCATTTTAAGAATATTTTTAGGGTTATCATTTTTTATTCACGGTGTTTCAAAGTTTCAAAATGGTATTGAAAATACTGTAGGTTGGTTTGATAGTATAGGAATTCCGGGTTTTGTGGGGTACATAGTCGCCATTATCGAATTAGGCGGGGGTCTTTTGTTAACCATCGGATTTGGAACACGATATATTGCTGCTCTGTTTGTATTCATCATGATAGGAGCTATTTTAAAGGTAAAATTGGCAGCAGGCTTCATGGGAAATGGACAAGGTGCGGGGTTTGAATTGGATCTTGCCTTTGCGGTTATGGCGGTATTTCTATTCTTAAATTCAAATTCTGTTCTTTCTCTTGATTCAAAATTATTCTCAAAAAACCCACAATAATGATTTAAATACTAAAGAAATTAGAGGGTGAATAGATGTCTACGGGGAACAAAAAAACGAAAAAGTCGAAAAATCAATCATCTAAATTTATTTTCTGGGTGATTGGTTTAATCGCAGTTTGTCTCGTCGGGTTAATTTTTTTATCAAATACGGCTAAAAAAGAAGCAATGGACTATGAGGGACAGCCATTTTTAGGGGAAAAGTCAGCCCCTGTAAAAATCGTTGAATTTGGTGATTATAAATGTCCTTATTGCAAAAATTTTAATGATACACTTCTTCAAGATATCGAAAAGGATTTTATCGATACAGGAAAAGCTTCGTTTTATTTTATGAATTATTCGTTTATCAATGTTGATTCTACTCGTTCTGCCAAATTTGCGGAAACCGTCTTTAAAGAACTAGGAAATGAAACGTTTTGGAAGTTTCATGAACTGTTATATGAAAAACAGCCTGATGATACTAAAGCGGAGCAAATGGATATCTATACGGAAGCCTTTCTTAAGGACACTTTACGTGAAATTGCCTCTGAAGCAGAGGTGAAACGAGTGGTCAATGCCTTTAATAATGACCAATCAAAAGAAGCATGGGAGAAAGATATGAGTGCAGCTAATAAGTTAAGTATTACAAGCACCCCTTCCATTTTTATTAATGGTGTGAAATTTGAAGGGAGCACCTATAATGATTTCAAGAAAAGAGTTCACGAAGCAGCAACTGAAGAGTAATGACTAGAATGAAAAATCGCTTTAACCTCATTTTTTATCAATAAGCAGGTAAACGCTATGTTTTACCTGCTTTATTAAATCGAAATTAGTTACTAGAAATGCCCTTCCTTGGATGATGAACTATCGCGTATATTAAAATTTATTTCTTTTCTTTATCATGATCATCATCCATTATACCTTTTGTTGACTGTTTAAATTCTTTAAGAGTAGATCCCAAGGCACGACCTAGCTCAGGCAGTTTTTTCGGCCCAAAAACAATTAATGCAATCACAAATATCAATAGGGCACCACCGATTCCTATGTTTGCCACCTTGACGCCTCCTAATTATTTTACGAAAAAAGCCGTAAAATACATGATTAATAGTCCAAGCGTAAATCCAGTAAAATTCATCCATGATACAACTGGTTCATTATTCTTTTTTTGTTCTTCAATCAACATTTTGGAGATAACAAATATTACCTGTAAAATGGCACCCGCACCAATTCCTAAAAAGATTGCACCCCAGATTGGTGAGAAGATAAAACCTCCAAACCATGTTCCCAAAATGGCGGGAGCACCAGCAATCGTACCTAGTAAAACAAAAGAACTAAATTTTGGTTTGCTTTTTAATAATGGAGCAGCAATCCCTATCCCTTCAGTTATATTATGCAAGGTAAAACCGATTACTAAAAAAGTACCTAATGCAGCTTCTCCGAGGGCAAAAGAAGAACCAATAGCCAACCCTTCTCCAAAATTATGAAGACCAATTCCTGTTGCCATCAATAATGAAATCCCCAGCGGTGAATAACCAGTTCGTTTTTGTCTTTGATGTTGATATTGATCAAATCCAACCAGTAAAAGAAAAGAAAGGACCGTACAAATAATCACAACCATGTTGCCCTGGAATACAGACGGTGCTTCAGCTCCTATTTCAAATCCATCAAATAACGTGCCAAAAAATAAGAATAGTAGAAGTCCTACTGTGAGGGCAAGAATCGCATTAATCCAGCTTTTTTTCAAACGCTTCATAAATGGATACCACAATAATCCTAGAGTGATCGGTACAATTCCAACATAGAAGCCAATAAATCCGTAGTTCAACACATTATCCCATGAAAAGTTGGGAGTTAAGGTTGCTGCATCAATAGCGGCTTCTGTGATGATTCCATTTTCAGATATTAATAGAATTGTATGAGGATCACCTTCAACCCATGGATAATTAATCGTTACTTTTCCATCTTCAAACCTGTTCAGCGTGGAATCTGGAGTCATCGAAAAATTCCATACAGAATCATCAACAATTACTTGAGAAATCGTCAGTGTTTCTGGGCCTGTATTACTTACATGTAACTCAAAACCTGATGGTACAATTTTAATTTGTTCCACATTAAGCACTTCGATGGGAGCAGCAGGATCTCGTTCTACTCCCGCCCCATTTTTAAATACCCAACCCAACACAAGCACTAATAGAACAAGTGGTATTAGACCAGTAATCAACCATTTTGATTTCATAATTTTGACTCCTTCCTATTCAACCTCAAAGAATCCCATCCAGCCAAGTTCAGCAAATTCACTGACATGAGCGTGAAACATATATTTTCCCTTGTATGGAAAACGAACTTCAATAATCCCACGTTCCCCTTGGCATTGCATGATGGTATCAGTAAATTGAGTGGGATTGTCATTTCTTCCCGTTGGAATGTACGTAAAATAGTTTGCATGTAAATGGAAAGAGTTTAGTAAGTCAAATTCGGTTAAATTACTCAAATAAATACGGACAAGCTCATCCTTCTTGATCTTTATTGGATGATTCATAAAGGCAAACGCATAACCATTAACCGTATAAAACTCGTTTGCACCATCTAAATCTAAATCAAATGCATTCATGGCCATATTTAATTCAAGTGCGGGTTCCCTTGGAGTTTTTGGATCAATAATAAAATTCCCATATAACCCTTTATGAATATGTCGGCGTAAAGGTAAAACATGGCAATGATAAAGTTGTAAGCCATATGGCTTTGCTTCGAATTCATACGTGAATGATTGTCCTGGAGGAATAGGCTCTAATCCATCCATTTCTGGTGGGTGAATACCATGAAAATGAATAGAGTGAGGATGACTTCCTTGGTTAATAAAATGAAATCGTAGTAGATCCCCCTCAGTACAACGGAATGTTGGTCCTGGAATCGTTCCATTATAGGTCCAGCCAGGGAACATAATCCCCTTTGCGATTTCTATTTCTTTATCAACTGCAACTATTTGATATTCACGCAAAGTACGACCGTCTAGTTGTTTGGTAGTTTTTCCATAATCAAACTCGGTTAAGAGACGTTTTGCCATTTTATAACCTTCTGTTTTCGTAGAATCAAACATGTTTGAGTGATTTGCAGAATGATTATTGTGACTGGATGATGCATGATCGTCAGCATGGACTACTTTAGAAAAAGGTGCAACTTTATTTAAATAAATACTTCCTGCAATTCCTATTGCACCCGTCGTTCCGATTTTTAAAATATCCCTTCGAGAAATCTTATTGTCTGACATACTTTTACCTCCTTCTAAAAAGTTTACCTGATGCAACTTTATTGTCCTTGTCAATACTTTATGTTACGGACATTCTTGTTGTCAATACAGAATTCAAAAAACATTCAAATAATTATTTGACCATTTAAACGTAATTACATATACTGATAATCAAATAGGCGTTTGAATAAGGAGGTATGGAACTTTTGAAGCACGATGATATATGTGAAGTAACCTGCGTTGATGATTTAAAAGTTAAACGGGTAAAGGAGTCTGTTTCCCAACAAAATACTTTAGCCGTTTCACAAATATTTAAGGCATTAGCAGATGACACTAGAATTAAAATTGCGTATGCCTTAAGCGAAGAAGATGAATTATGTGTATGTGATGTAGCCAACATCGTAGGTAGTACAACAGCTACTGCTTCCCACCATTTACGACTTCTTCGTAATTTAGGATTAGCGAAATATCGAAAAGAGGGAAAATTAGTTTTCTATTCATTGGATGATGATCATGTAAAACAATTGATTCAAATTGCATTTGAGCATCAAAAGGAGGTGAAATCTCATGAGTGACGCTTTAGAAAAATCCAATGAAAAAACCGTGTACCGTGTGCAAGGATTCACCTGAGCAGGCTGTGCGACAAAGTTCGAAAAGAACGTACAACACCTGGATGGTGTTGCTAATGCAAGTGTAAATTTCGGCGCTTCTAAACTTACGGTTTATGGTGAAACAACAATTGAGGATATAGAAAAAGCAGGGGCTTTTGAAAATATAAAAGTGATTCCTGAGAAACAAAGATTTGAAGAGGAAAAAGTGCCGTTTTTGCAAAAACATTCAATTGTTATCGCCTCATTGGTTTTCTTGCTTATTGGATGGGTTTCAGCACAAATGAATGGTGAAGAAAGTCTACCTTCCATACTAGCCTATGGAGCTGCTATCTTAGTAGGTGGTTATCGCCTTTTCACCACGGGATTGAAAAATTTATTCCGTTTAGACTTTGACATGAGAACCTTAATGACAATTGCCGTGATTGGTGCGGCAATTATCGGTGAGTGGGGAGAAGGTGCAACGGTCGTCATCCTGTTCGCCATCAGTGAGGTACTAGAGTCTTACTCAATGGATAAAGCGAGACAATCGATTCGTTCCTTAATGGATATTGCTCCGAAAGAGGCCTTAATTCGCAGGGGCGATAAAGAGTTTACAGTAGAAGTGGACGATATTCGAATTGGTGATATTTTAATCGTAAAGCCTGGACAAAAAATCGCTATGGATGGAACGGTTGTAAAAGGACTATCGTCAGTTAACCAAGCTGCGATTACTGGGGAATCTGTTCCCGTTTCTAAAACCATTGATGATGAAGTATTCGCAGGTACTTTAAACGAAGAAGGACTACTCGAAGTTAAAGTGACGAAACATGTTGATGATACAACAATTGCAAAAATCATTCATCTTGTAGAAGAGGCTCAAGCTGAAAGGGCTCCATCTCAAGCGTTTGTAGATCGCTTCGCGAAGTATTATACACCTGTCATCATGTTGATTTCGCTTTTAGTGGCAGTACTTCCACCCTTATTATTTGATGGGGATTGGAGTAAATGGATCTATCAGGGTCTGGCAGTATTAGTGGTAGGTTGTCCTTGTGCACTCGTTATTTCCACTCCAGTTTCGATTGTAACCGCTATTGGGAATGCGGCAAGAAATGGTGTCTTGATCAAAGGTGGGATTCATTTAGAGGAAATGGGAGCGATTAAAGCCATTGCCTTTGATAAGACAGGGACTTTAACAGAAGGAATTCCCGTTGTAACGGATTATCTTCCACAAGAGAATACAAATCCGAATGAACTTCTTTCCATTATCGCTGCATTAGAAAATGGTTCACAACATCCTTTAGCTTCAGCAATCATGAAAAAAGCTGAGCAAGAGAATTTACCATATCAAGACATTGCTCTTGAAGATTTCTCTTCTATTACAGGAAAAGGAATCAAGGGCAAAGTCAACAAGCAGATGTATTATGTAGGAAGTCCTAATTTGTACGATGAACTCTTAACAAATGGAATACCAACGAATCTTAAGGCGACTATAACTGAACTCCAAAATAAGGGGAAAACAGTTATGGTGGTGGGGACTGAGTCAGAAATATTAGCCCTACTAGCAGTTGCCGATGAAGTAAGAGGAAACAGCCGATCAGTTATCCAGAAACTTCACAGATTAGGTATTCAAGAAACAATCATGTTAACGGGCGATAATAAAGGGACAGCCAATGCTATTGGCCAGCAAGTAGGAGTTTCTGGTATTCAGGCTGACCTTTTACCTCAAGATAAACTTGCCTATATTAAAGAATTAAGAAATAAATACGACCGTGTCGCCATGGTAGGGGACGGCGTGAATGATGCACCAGCTCTTGCTGCATCAACTGTCGGTATTGCCATGGGAGGGGCTGGAACGGATACGGCCCTCGAAACAGCAGATATTGCTTTAATGGCTGATGATTTAGGGAAACTGCCGTTTACGTTAAAACTAAGCAGAAAAGCCTTATTTATCATCAAACAAAACATCACTTTTTCATTAGGAATTAAACTCGTTGCACTTTTATTGGTGATTCCTGGATGGTTAACCCTTTGGATTGCAATATTTGCGGATATGGGAGCCACACTTATCGTGACACTTAATGGTTTGCGACTTCTCCGGGTAAAAGACAAATAAGCTATGGCTTCCCAACAGTTTGGGAAGCCATTTTTGATTTTAATGCTGGAGGAGGAAAAGAACTAACTGTTCATCCCTCATAATTTGTAAGCTTTTTAT
>NZ_JBALSN010000189.1:0-1277 GCF_036966985.1 Neobacillus drentensis
GTATATAGGTAAGGAAGTTGGAAAAAATCCAATATAGAGATGCTGTAAGATTTGAAATAAGGCATAAGGCGGTATATTTGTATGAACGATTCTAATTCAGTCTTTGCAACAAGGATAACCACAGATGAAGTTAAACGTTTTTTCGAACTAGATAAGACTGCTAACCGTTTTAGTATCGCAAAGTGGTTTATAGCTTCAACTATTTTTTTGATCATTGCATCATGGATTTATTAGTCTAAAAATTAAGAGATAGAGATTAAATATTGTATATCCCAGTAGAAAATGAGCAACTAAAGTAAACCATTATTTAAAAATGTACAATTATACTAATTTGAAACAAGCTTTACACCGCCTCCAACCATGGTGTTTGCTTTCTTCATCAGCTGCCTCGGTCAGATCGTTCAGATTGTCCGAACAAAATTTAGTATATCGTGTTGTGTAGGTGCCGGTATATCGTGGAGTGTTTAAATAACGACAACCCACAATATGAAGAACGTTCCCTGTTGGTCCACCTGCATTGTTGAAAATAAATCCATTCTTATGCTCTTTGCACCACTTCTCATATTCAGATTCTTTATCTTTAAACTTATTTACCACTTATATCACCTCTAGACAATTTATCGATTAAGAAAAGTTCTTAGAAACACTATTCTTTATTATTTATGGTATTTCCTTCCCATAATGAAACAAATCTTGTTCCTATGTATTGCGATTCGTGTTTTAGAATTGCTAGGTCAAATGAATCATAATCTATTAAGTTATATACGAATTATAGGTTTAAAGGTAAAACACAATAGCCGATACTTTTTAACCGTCTTCTTGGTGGTTTTTTGTGATCTTTGCATCAGTTCAGATTGAACCAGCTTACTCTATTCATTCTGACGTTAAGATCGGTTTAAGCTGACTTCTGGCCATCTGTTATAACTTTATACCAAAACTTTAAACCAAATGGTGTTCCACGCTCACCTGTTTTAATACAATGCTCAATACTACGTTTGAAGGAATTGAAAGTAAAAGAGATAGCCGTGAGGCTATCCCATTGAAATCAGTTTCTTACTCTACTAATATTATTTTACTTTTACTTTTCTTTTGACCACGGTTTTATTGCCTGAACGATCTGTAACAGAATAAGTCAGTGTATATGTGCCTTTTTTCTTAGTGTTAACAGTACCTGTAATTTTAATATTACCAGTCAAATTTCCGTCAACATTGTCCTTTGCTTTAACCCCTGTTCTTGGATTTAAAGTCGATTTGAGTTTAATCGTTTTATTAGTTGC
>NZ_JBALSN010000190.1:0-17129 GCF_036966985.1 Neobacillus drentensis
GTCAACATCGAATCGCTACGCTCTCCGTGTTTCCTTTATCTCAGTTGGAGTGCTCCAGTCCATACGCCGCTAAACGGGCGCTTCCGCTTTTCTATGAATAATTCCACCAAGTGTCTCTAACACTAATCTGAAGGAGGCTTGGAACGTGGAAATTCGAATGAAGTGGTATTACCGCATCGGTTTTTTACTCCTTTTATTAATTGCCATTTATGTTTTTCTGAAAATTCGCTTTGTATGGCTGCCAATCCTAAGAGTCGCTGCTATTATTATTCTTCCATTTGCAATTGGAGGATTTATTACCTATTTGCTTCATCCGGTTGTGGAAAAATTACATCAAAAGGGCCTTCACCGAGGACTTGCTATTTTTCTAATTTATATTCTATTTTTTGGCGGACTCGGCATTTGTGTTTATAAAGGGGTTCCCGCGATCATCGACCAAATAAAAGATCTCTCTGAAAGTGCACCAGTATTAGCAGAGCAATATAGAGAATGGATTAATATGCTTCAATCCCACACACGAGAATGGCCAGATGGTCTACAAACTAAGATGGATGAAGGCATTGATGCATTTGAAAAAAAACTGGATTCCTTATTAACGGTCATCGTCAATATATTAATAAAATTTCTTAATTCGGCATTAATTATGATGATCATTCCATTTATTGCCTTTTATATGTTAAAGGATTTTCCATTAATAAAACGGGCACTTTGGTATATAACACCTAAACCATGGCGGAGAAAAGGAACACTATTCCTTAAAGATGTGGATGAGTCCCTTGGAAGCTATATAAGGGGCCAACTCTTGGTGTGTATCATTATAGGCAGTGTCTCTGCCCTTTTGTTCTGGATGTTCCATTTAAAATACCCGTTAATATTAGGTTTAATAGTTGGAATAACAAACGTCATTCCCTATTTTGGACCTATCATCGGGGCAGTTCCAGCCGTAATTATCGCTGCCACATCATCCGTAAAATTGGTATTGATTACATTAGTTATCGTGTTTGGTCTGCAATTTCTAGAAGGAAACATTTTATCCCCTATGATTGTTGGGAAAAGTCTTCATATGCACCCCTTAATTATTATGGTTGCATTGACAGCTGGGGGAGAAATCGGCGGGATTCTGGGACTAATATTGGCCGTCCCGGTCCTTGTTGTGGTCAAAGTGGCCATTATTCACGCGAAAAATCATTTTATCCGAAGGAATGCAAAAGAACCTTCCACTTAAGCGGAAAGATTGATTTGACAAACTTTTTTCGGGTGTCTATAATTCGTGATATAGAATCATTGTAAGAAAATGTTGAAGGATAAAGTATGTTGTAGACCATCTGTATCGCATTTGCGAAGAAGAGAGGAGCTTCCCTAGCTGAAAGAAGCTCTAGATGAAGGACGACAGAAAGCTAATCTGGAGTGCAGCTAATCACTGCCGTAAGCCCGCGTTAAGGGATTTTTGAGAGATGGATATGTTTATTGTATCCATAATCAGGGTGGTACCGCGAGATAAGCTCTCGTCCCTGTTTTTTGGGGATGAGGGCTTTTTTGTATGCTTATTTATAAAAAGGAGGACTACATATGAAGAATTTAACAGGTTCACAAATTCGTTCCATGTTTTTAGAGTTTTTTAGTAAAGAAAAAGGTCACACTATCGAACCAAGTGCATCACTAGTGCCACATGATGATCCATCACTTTTATGGATTAATAGTGGTGTCGCAACCCTTAAGAAATATTTTGATGGACGAGTTGTCCCTGAAAATCCGAGAATTACAAATGCACAGAAATCAATCAGAACCAATGACATTGAGAATGTTGGGAAAACGGCTCGACACCATACATTCTTTGAGATGCTCGGAAACTTTTCCATTGGTGAATACTTTAAGGTGGAAGCGATTGAATGGGCATGGGAGTTCTTAACATCTGAAAAATGGATTGGCTGGGATCCAGAATTGTTATCAGTTACGATCCATCCTGAGGACAATGAGGCGTATGACATCTGGCGTAACACCATTGGTCTGCCTGAAGAACGTATTATTCGTTTGGAAGGGAATTTCTGGGATATTGGTGAAGGTCCAAGCGGCCCGAATACTGAAATCTTTTATGACCGTGGTCCAGAGTATGGAAATGACCCATCAGACCCTGAGCTTTATCCCGGCGGTGAAAATGACCGATATCTTGAAGTCTGGAATCTAGTGTTTTCACAATTTAATCATAATCCTGATGGCACCTATACACCGCTGCCAAAGAAAAATATTGATACCGGGATGGGATTAGAAAGAATGGCTTCAGTGGTTCAAAACGTCCCTACTAACTTCGATACAGATTTATTTATCCCAATTATTCGGGCAACAGAAGAGATTTCTGGTGAAAAATACGGTGAGAACAAAGAAACCGATGTAGCGTTCAAGGTAATTGCTGACCACATTCGTACCGTAGCCTTTGCTGTCGGCGATGGGGCACTCCCATCAAACGAAGGTCGTGGCTATGTGCTCCGCCGTCTGCTGCGCAGAGCCGTTCGGTATGCAAAACAAATTAATATTAATCGTCCATTCATGTATGAACTTGTACCAGTTGTGGGTGAGATTATGGATGATTTTTATCCAGAAGTGAAGGATAAAACAGATTTCATTCAAAAGGTAATCAAAAGTGAAGAAGAACGCTTCCATGAGACCCTTCATGAAGGCTTAGCGATTTTGGCTACTGTCATTAAGAAGGAAAAAGAAAAAGGCAGTGATACCATCACAGGTGCTGATATTTTCCGACTTTACGATACCTATGGATTCCCTGTTGAATTAACAGAGGAATATGCAGAGGAAGAGGGTATGAGGGTAGACCATGCCGGCTTCGAGGTCGAAATGGAGCAGCAGCGTGAACGTGCACGGGCAGCAAGACAAGATGTTGATTCGATGCAGGTACAAGGTGGAGTCCTTCGTGATGTAAAGGTCGAAAGCAAATTTGTTGGCTACGATGAACTCAAAACAAATTCAACTGTGGCGGCAATTATTAAAAATGGTGAACTTGTTGACAGTGCTGCAAGTGGAGAGGAAGTACAATTAATTCTTGATGTGACACCATTCTATGCCGAGAGCGGCGGGCAAATTGCGGACCGTGGGGTGATCGAAGGTGAAGGCAGCAGCGTTGCTGTTAAGGACGTACAAAAAGCACCGAATGGTCAAAACCTTCACCAAGTCATGGTTACAGCTGGAACTTTAAGAACGAATGACAAGGTGAGAGCTGAAGTGGATGCCGAAAATCGTGTCAAGATTATTAAAAACCATACAGCGACACATTTGTTACACCAAGCCTTAAAAGACGTTCTTGGCGAGCATGTTAATCAAGCTGGTTCCCTTGTAGAACCAGATCGTCTCCGCTTTGACTTTTCACATTTCGGTCAAATTAAGCCAGAAGAACTTGAACAGGTTGAACAAATCGTCAATGAAAAGATCTGGAGAAATATCGAACTGGACATCAGTTTAAAACCGATTGCTGAAGCAAAAGCAATGGGAGCGATGGCTCTTTTTGGCGAAAAATATGGTGATATTGTCCGTGTAGTAAGAGTGGGAGATTATAGCCTTGAGCTTTGCGGAGGATGCCATGTGCCAAATACTTCTGTAATTGGATTATTTAAGATTGTTTCTGAGGGTGGAATTGGTGCTGGAACCAGAAGGATTGAAGCAGTAACCGGTGAATCGGCATACAAGTCACTAAATGAACAGGTTGGTTTGTTAAAGGATGCAGCTGAGAAACTTAAAACCAATCCAAAAGATATCGTTAACCGAATTGATAGTTTGATGCTTGAAATCAAACAACTTCAAAGAGAAAACGAATCTCTTGCAACCAAGCTTGGAAATATTGAAGCTGGAAACCTCGTATCAAAAGCAAAAGAAATTGATGGGGTAACCGTATTAACGGCAAATGTTCAAGGTGCAGATATGAACAACCTCAGAAATATGGCGGATGATTTAAAGCAAAAGCTAGGCTCTGTTGTGATTGTTTTGGGAAGTGCACAAGAAGGAAAGGTGAACTTAATTGCGGCGGTAACGAAGGATCTTATTGAAAAAGGTTACCATGCAGGTAAGTTAATCAAAGAAGTTGCTTCACGCTGCGGCGGTGGCGGCGGTGGTCGTCCTGACATGGCTCAAGCTGGCGGCAAAGACCCAGAAAAGCTTGATGCAGCGCTTCAATTCGTAGAGGAATGGGTAAAATCCATTTGATATTAAAATAAAGTAGTGTAAAATAAAAATTACTAGAATAATTTTCCTCAAATAAAAAGCGAGGTGCATGCAATGAGCTCATTTGACAAAACGATGCGATTCAATTTTCCTGAAGAACCATTTGAACATGATATCAATGATGTTCTTAATCAAGTGTATGAAGCTTTGCAGGAAAAAGGCTATAACCCGATCAACCAAATTGTTGGTTATCTATTATCAGGAGATCCTGCCTATATTCCACGTCATCGTGATGCCCGCAATATAATTCGCAAGCTTGAACGTGATGAAATTATTGAGGAATTAGTAAAATCCTATCTTAAACAGCAGCGAGAGGGTTAATAATGCGCGTATTGGGTTTAGATGTAGGCACGAAGACAGTCGGTGTTGCGTTAAGCGATGAATTTGGCTGGACTGCCCAGGGCCTCACCACTCTCAAAATCAATGAAGAAAGAAATGAGTTTGGTTTTGAGGAAATTGGTCAATTAATAAAAGAGTATCAAGTAGAGAAGGTTGTCATCGGTCTGCCTAAAAATATGAACGGGACCATCGGACCACGTGCAGAAGCGAGTATGCAATATGCCACTGAAATTGAAAAGCAATTTGCAGTTCAAACCATTCTTTGGGACGAGCGTCTTACAACAATGGCAGCGGAGCGCGTGTTACTTGAAGCCGACGTAAGTCGAAAAAAACGGAAGAAAGTTATCGATAAGATGGCAGCGGTAATGATCCTGCAAGGCTATCTAGATAGTAAAAATTAATGAGGTGAAGAAATGGTAAACGAACACGATCACGAACATGAAGAAGAACAATATATTACCTTAGTAGACGAAAATGGTAATGAACAATTACATGAGGTACTTTTTACTTTTGATTCTGATGAATTCGAAAAATCCTATGTATTCTTTTATCCAGTAGGATCTTTTGATGATGATGAAGAGGATGTCGACATTCATGTTTATGCCTACATTCCAACAGAAGACGGCGGATATGGTCCGTTAATGCAAATTGAAACGGATGAAGAATGGGACATGGTTGAAGAAGTTTTCAATACCTTCAACGAAGACCAAGAAGACGAAGAATAGAAAAGAGAAAAACCGGCCATTTCACATGGCCGGTTTTTTTTATGGAGGACGTTTTAAAATCCGACAAGTTTATTGTTAAATTGACATTTTTCTTACTATATGCTGAAATAATTAAGATGGTCTATTTTTTAGTGCGCCGTTCTATGAGTCAAAGGAAAGGGGAGTCAAATGACAACAGACAAAAAAGAAGTTATTCGTAAAAAAATGTTAGAACATCAAAAAGAAGCAAAAGTTGTCAGAAAGATAGTTTTGATTATTTCCATTTTATTGCTATTATTTATACTCTTAATTAGTGGTGGAGGATATTTGTACATAGAATCAGCACTTAAACCTATTGACGCAGGTAGTAAAAAGTTTAAACAGGTTGATATTCCGTTGGGTTCATCAGTAACTGGTATTGGTGAAACATTAGAATCAAATGGCATTATAAAGAGTGCTAAAGTGTTCAAATATTATGTGAAGTTAAAAAATGAAGGCGGGTTTATGGCTGGCGAATATCAACTAAGTCCGTCTATGGATGTCCCTGAAATCGTCAATCGCCTTAAGACGGGAAAAGTACTGGCACAAGCCAGCTTCAAAATTACGATACCTGAAGGAAAACAACTAAAAGAAATTGCTGCGATAATGGCGAAAGCTACTAAACAGAAGGAAACTGATGTTTTTAATAAATTGAACGATCAGGAATTTATTAAAACATTGATGGCAAAATATCCTGATATCTTAACAGAAGAGATCTTAAATTCTTCAGTGAAATATCCTCTTGAGGGGTATTTATACCCTGCAACCTATCCGTTTTACAAAAATAACCCGTCAGTAGAGGAAATGGTTGCTGCCATGCTTACGAAAACGCGGACAGTATTATCTGATTATGCGGAACAAAGTAAGAAGAAAAAGCTTTCTGTTCATCAACTTTTGACAATGGCCTCCTTAGTCGAAGAGGAAGCAACCGAAAAGGCAGACCGCAAGACAATTGCAAGTGTTTTTTATAATCGTATAAAAAAGGGTATGATGCTCCAAACAGATCCAACCGTTCTCTATGCACAAGGGAAACACAAGGCAAGGGTATTATATAAGGATCTAGAAGTCGATTCTCCCTATAACACCTATCAGAATACTGGTTTACCTCCTGGTCCAATTGCCAATGCAGGAAAGTCTTCGATTGAAGCATCACTTGATCCTGCGGAAACAGATTATTATTACTTCATAGCAACAGCTGACGGTGATGTTATTTTTACAAAAACACTCGAAGAACATAATATTGAAAAAGCAAAACATATTACTAGTAAAAAATAATGGATGCAACGAGGGAAACGATCGTTTTCCCTCGTTTTTGTATTGATATTTATGACTGATTTATGATAAAATAGTTCAAGTGTTTTAAATAAAGGATCCATAGCGTAACTCACAGTAAAGGTCTCCTAAGCAGCAACTGCTTGGAACGCATGATGGCGGATATTTACCGTTAAATGCTTAAGATTACTGTGAACGCTATTTTTTCATGTCTAAAGAGCATTATGGATAGAGATAATAAAAGTATTTTACTTAGAGAATTGCTACCCATTGTGCAATTCTTATTTAAGGATAGAGGTGAGGGCAGCTTGTTAAATGAAAAGCTGCATTCTTATATAGATGGTCTTATTTCAGAACGAAATCCGTTATTAACCGAAATGGAAAACTATGCAAGTGTTCATAATGTTCCTATTATGGAACTCTCGGGTATAGAAACCATGCTTCAATTATTACGAATACACCGTTCGGAAAGAATCCTTGAGGTAGGCACAGCTATCGGTTATTCTGCCTTACGAATGGCTGATGCGCTGCCAAAAGCCCATATAGTTACAATCGAACGTGATGTGGAACGGCTGCAATTGGCAGAAGAATTTATAAAACGTTCGGAACATCGTAATCAAATTACTTTGATCAAAGGTGATGCACTAGAAGTTGAGGATGCTGTGAAAGAACATGCCTCATTTGACGCCATTTTTATTGATGCAGCGAAAGGTCAATATAAAAAGTTCTTCGAGATGTACTCTAAATATTTAAGTGATGATGGAATGATCATTACTGACAATGTTTTATTTAAAGGACTGGTCGCTGAACCAGAAATTGAAACAAAAAGAATCCGTAATCTTGTCAAAAAAATTGATGAATTTAACCACTGGTTAATGAACCATCCCGGTTATCATTCGGTCATTCTACCCGTAGGGGATGGGGTTGCGATAAGTAAAAAAAGAGGTGAGAGTAAATGAAAAAACCGGAATTACTTGTAACTCCGTTAACAGTTGATGATATCTTGCCATTAATTGAAGCAGGTGCAGATGCGTTTGTGATTGGTGAACAACGATATGGACTGCGGCTGGCTGGTGAATTTACCCGTGAAGATGTTCTAAAAGCAATTGAACTTGCTCATTCAAAAGATAAAAAAGTCTATGTGGCCATGAATGCGATTTTTCATAATGAAAAGATTGATGAATTAAATGATTACATTAAATTTGTGTCAGATGCAAAGGCTGATGCGATTATTTTCGGTGATCCGGCCGTTTTAATGACCGTCAGAGAGGTTGCTCCTGACATGAAACTTCATTGGAGTACGGAAACCACTGGTACAAACTGGTTTACTTGCAACTATTGGGGAACTAAAGGTGCGAAAAGAGCTGTCCTTGCAAGAGAAATAAATATGGACGCCATTGTGGAAACAAAAGAAAATGCGGAAGTGGAAATCGAAGTCCAAGTTCATGGGATGAGTTGCATGTTCCAATCGAAACGCTCCTTGCTGGGAAATTATTATGAGTACCAAGGGAAGGTATTGGAAGTCGAAAACCGCAAAATGGAAAAGAATATGTTTCTTCATGATAAAGAGCGTGAAAATAAATATCCCATTTTTGAAGACGAAAATGGAACACATATTATGAGTCCAAATGATATTTGTATCATTGATGAACTGCAAGAGATGTTAGAAGCGGGTGTAGACTCGTTTAAAATAGATGGAATCTTAAAAAGCTCTGAATATATTCTTGCAGTAACAAAGGCTTACCGTGAAGCAATTGATTTGTTTAGTGAAGATCCGGACGCATATGAAGATAAAAAGGACGAGCTATTAGCTGCAATTGAAGAAATTCAGCCAGAAAATCGTTCATTAGATACAGGATTCTTTTTCAAAGAGACAGTTTATTAAGGAGGGGTTCAACTATGAATACAGTTAAAGATAAAATTTCTGAAATTATCGATGGAAAACGTGTCATTGTTAAGAAGCCGGAACTCCTTGCTCCAGCTGGAAATCTTGAAAAATTAAAAATTGCTGTCCATTATGGTGCTGATGCCGTGTTTATCGGCGGTCAAGAGTATGGACTTCGTTCAAATGCAGACAACTTTACCTTCGAAGAAATGAAAGAGGGTGTAGAGTTTGCTAAGAACTACGGAGCAAAGATCTATGTAACCACAAACATTTTTGCTCATAATGAAAATTTGGATGGATTAGAAGAATATATCTTAGGCTTGAAGGAAACTGGGATTGCGGGAATTATTGTCGCAGACCCGTTAATTATTGAAACTTGCCGTCGTCTTGCGCCGGAAATTGAAATCCATATTAGTACACAACAATCACTTTCTAACTGGAAGGCGGCCCAATTTTGGAAAGAGGCCGGGGCAGAGCGAGTCGTTTTAGCACGTGAGGTAAGTGCTGACGAAATTAAAGAAATGAAAGAAAAGGTTGATATTGAAATTGAAACCTTTATTCATGGTGCAATGTGTATTGCTTATTCTGGCCGATGTACATTGAGCAACCATATGACTGCAAGAGATTCGAATCGTGGTGGCTGCTGTCAATCATGCCGATGGGATTATGATCTTTACCAACTGGAAGGAAGTAATACAGAAGTGGCTCTCTATGAAGAGGGGGACGCTCCGTTTGCAATGAGCCCGAAAGATCTTAACTTAATTCAAGCAATCCCGCAAATGATTGAACTTGGAATCGATAGTTTAAAAATTGAAGGCCGAATGAAATCTATTCACTATATTGCAACAGTCGTTAGTGTATATCGTAAAGTAATCGATGCCTATTGCGCTGATCCTGAGAATTTCGTCATACAGAAGGAATGGTTAACAGAGCTCGACAAGTGTGCCAATCGGGAAACAGCACCAGCATTTTTTGAAGGTGTTCCTGGGTATAAAGAGCAAATGTTTGGTAATCATAGCAAGAAGACAAATTTTGAATTTGTAGGTCTGGTTTTAGACTATAATCCAGAAACACAAATTGTTACGCTTCAGCAGCGCAACCATTTTAAACCAGGTGAAGAAGTGGAATTTTTTGGACCTGAAATTCAAAACTTTACACATGTTATTGATAAAATATGGGATGAAAAAGGTAATGAATTGGATGCAGCAAGACATCCGCTTCAAATTGTACAATTTAAATTGAACAAACCGGTCTACCCTAACAACATGATGCGAAAGGAGAACTAGCATGATGCGCAAACCGGTTGTTATTGGTGTAACCGGCGGCTCCGGCTCCGGAAAAACCAGTGTGACAAAATCCATTTATGAAACGTTGAAAGATCATTCCATTTTAGTGCTAGAACAGGATTATTATTATAAGGATCAGAGTAATTTACCATTTGAAGAGCGTTTGAAAACAAATTATGATCACCCGCTTGCCTTTGATAATGACTTACTGATTGAACATATCGAAAAACTTTTACGATATGAAATTATCGAAAAACCTGTTTATGACTATTCAATTCATACACGTTCGGAAAAGGTCATCCCCGTCGAACCAAAAGATGTTATCATTTTAGAGGGGATCTTAGTCCTTGAAGACGAACGGCTCCGAAATTTAATGGACATTAAATTGTACGTAGATACGGATGCAGATTTACGTATTATCCGCCGTTTGACTCGTGATATTAGTGAGCGTGGAAGGACCTTTGATTCCGTTATTGAGCAATATTTAAATGTTGTTCGCCCGATGCATAATCAATTTATTGAACCTACCAAGCGATATGCAGATATTATTATCCCTGAAGGCGGCCATAACCATGTGGCGATTGATTTAATGGTCACAAAAATTCAAACAATTCTTGAACAAAAGTCATTTTTATGAAACAATAGCAAGGAATAGTCTAAATATAAAATTTCAGACTGAAAAAATATTTTCTGTCGCGCGCCCTTTTAAAAGAGGACGCGCTACTATCTATTATGCTGATAGGCATAGACTTACATAAAGTACATACACAATTCTTAAGGACTAGAAGGAGTGAGGGTTTTGGCTACAGAAAAAGTATTTCCGATGACACAAGCAGGTAAAGAAAAACTGATTCAAGAACTTGAATATTTAAAAGCTGTAAAACGTAAAGAAGTGGTGGAGAGAATTAAAATTGCGAGAAGTTTTGGTGATTTATCAGAAAACTCTGAGTATGATTCTGCGAAAGAAGAACAGGCGTTTGTTGAAGGCCGAATTACTACATTAGAAAATATGATTCGTAATGCCAAGATTATTGCAGAGGCTGCCATGGCAAGCGACTCTGTAACATTAGGTAGTTCTGTTACATTTGTTGAGCTTCCAGATGGCGATGAAGAAACGTATTCGATTGTGGGTAGCGCTGAGGCTGATCCATTTGAAGGGAAAATCTCAAATGATTCCCCAATTGCCAAAAGCCTTTTAGGTAAAAAAGTTGGCGATCAAGTATCAGTTCAAACTCCTGGCGGAGAAATGAGCGTCCGAATCGTTAGCATTAAATAATCGTAATTATAACTATTTTTGGTCTATCATATGAATATTTGATTGAAATAAGAAAACCTCGTCAAAACTTTTGACGAGGTGTTTTTTTATGTGGCGAAAACGAGCAATTGGATGGCTTATTATTTCTATAATCGGTTTGCTTTTACTTTTAGCACGTTTAATGCAAATTCAGTTAATTGAGACGGAGAGTTTTTCGAAACATAATGTAAATTTACTAGAAGAAAGTGTAAAACAACGAACACAGGAACTAGTTATTGATAATGGCAGAGGGAATTTTTTAGACCGAAATGGTACCATGCTTACGCATAAAAAAGTGTCCGTTCTAGTCCTTTTCCCATTTTTAAAAAAAATGGATTGGGATGCTGAAAGGGTATCAGACATCTCTGGTATACCTATGGAGGTTCTTAAAATGGCTGTAGAAGGAGCGAAAAAACCTTTTGCTTATGGTGACCCTGAACCAGTAGAACTTACGACTTCACAAAGGGATAGAATCAATTCATTGAAAATTCCAGGAGTATTTGCGATTGAGAAAAAGTTTGAGCGATCGGAAGTACCGGCAGAACAACTGATTGGGCTTACAGGGGAAAATGCAGCCGAATTACAAAAGCGTTACCCGGATAAAGAACTAGCGGAGAAAACATTGATTGGTGTATCCGGGCTGGAAGAAAGCTTTGATGAATTCCTTCTTCCAGAAGGAAAGTCTAAGCTGGTTTATCATGTCGATGGAGGAGGGGCACCCCTGTTTGGAATTAATGTGAAATATGTCGATCCTGCCAATCCGTTTTATCCTGTTAATGTTCGTACAACCTTGGATAAGGATCTACAGCAAAAAGCGGAGAATCTAGTAGACCGATATCAAATTAAAAAAGGGGGCCTGGTGCTCCTTAATATTGAGGATAATAGCATCCTTTCCCTTGTATCAAGGCCAACCATCAATAAAAATGACCCCTACAATGGTGCAGGAATGACAAATATGATGCTAAAACAACAGATCATGGGTTCAGTTTTCAAAACGGTTGTTGCAGCGGCGGCAATTGATCATAATCTTGATAATGCGCAGCGAATGTTTGATTGTAGTAAAAAAATCAATGGTAAACCAGAGCTAAGATATAATTACGGAATGTTGGATTTTACCACTAGTTTTGCGAGAAGCTGTAATCGGACGTTCGGAGAATTAGCAAAGGAATTGCAAAATATAAATCCACACCTTTTAGAAGATTATGCAGAAAAACTGTCACTTACAGGTTCTGTTGGCTGGCATGGTGATATTTTTCATACAAATGATTTTAAGCAAATGGCTGATGAAGACAGAGGAAGAGTGTTTCTATCGGATGATGCAAGAAAGGATGCAAATATCGCTGCCATGTCTGGCATTGGACAGCATGAGGTACGGGCAACTCCTCTAGCTGTCGCTAATATGATGGCAACAATCGCAAGAGGTGGAGAAAAGGAAATGGTAAGAACCGTCTCAAAAATTGAGTATAAGAACGGGACGACAATGGCTGATTTCCCTAAGAAAAACCTAAAAGGTGAGAACATCTCCCCTTATACCGCAATGAAACTTCAGAGATTACTGCGTGAAGTTGTAGTAAACCCAAACGGAACGGGAAGATGGTTTAAGGACTTGCCCTACGAGGTCGCAGGGAAATCCGGGACGGCAGAGACTGGAAAATTCCAAGCGGGGATGCAGCTGCATAATAAATGGTTTGCAGGTTATTTCCCTTACGAACATCCAAAATATGTCCTTGTTACTGTGAATTTAGATGTGCTCGATTCGGAGGGCGGCGTAAATATGTTATTTGCTGAGATGGTAAAAATGCTGTATCAAAAAGATCATGGAATGCAATAGGAAATGGTTTTTCCTTCAAGTTCTCTTAAAATCATGTTAGAATATTGAGAGTCTATATATGTCTGGCTCCAGTTTTTGAAAGGGAGCTTCTGTATTTTTATTTAGGAGGGAATAATATTGACTAATGACATTAATTCTAAATCACGTTCAGGTTACCGTGCAAAAAGAAAAAAGACAAATATCGTCTTAAATAGTTTAATCGTCGTTGTGCTCTTACTCATAATTTTTGTCGCATACAATATTTTTGCAACAGGCAATGATAATGCTTCACCAAAAAAGGAAACGACTAAAACAGAACAAAAAGAAACGGTACAAAAGGATACGGAGCAAACAGAGGCAGAAGATGTCACATCAACTGAGGACGACAGTGTTACTGATCCTGCGGCTGAAGAAGACGAACTAAGTGAAGAGACTTCAACAACGGATGATTCTGCTGCTACAGAAGATGCGTCAGCTTCCGAGGAAGCTGATGAATCACAGGAAGTGGTAACAGAGGATGATGGGAATGGAGTAAGGGAGACTGAAGATCCATCATGGCAGCCTGTTGGTACAACTCAAACAGGCGAGCATATCGCTAATTATGATAAATCTTCCGCGGACTGGCAAGAAATGTTGAATGCCATTTCCTATGCCACTGGCTTAGACCAATCCAACATGACAGTATATTGGCTTGGAAGAGATAAATCTACCACAAATGGCTCGTTTAGCACAGTCGCTTCAAAAGATAATAAGCAGAAGTACAATGTCTACCTTCAGTGGGTGGATGGCCAAGGTTGGAAACCTACCAAGGTAGAAGATCTATCTGGGAATGGCCAGTAAAAATAGATAGTAAAAAACCTCTTAAAATATCCGAGAGGTTTTTTTATTTCTTTTTAAAATGGACAACGGCAGTAAAATATGTTTGACCATTTTCACTAACATGCATTTGGTGGGAAACGGAATGAACAGAAAGTAAAATTGCCCGATTTTCGTCAATTTGAGATTCAATCTTTTTTTGTAAGGTTTTTAAATTATTTGCCTCAAAAAATTCCACTTTATCCTCAATAAGTTCAAATTGAAAATTCATAAGATCACCTTCCTACTGTTTGTATTTTAACTTTTTCCACGAATTCGCACAACGAAATTGTGAAGAACCTGGTAAATATAATTAGTTGGGAACAGGTTTTTCACTAACCCATATTATACTTATAGGATTGGTGTTAAGTTTCAATCGCGGGAAAAATAGGAGAAGTACTTGCTGTTTTATTAGCATGCTTTTTTCAAAAACGGTAGAATAGTGTTTGCGGATACGATGAATGAATCCGAGGAAGATTATAAGCAGAAACGTTACGGCCTTTAAACAAAGCATAGAGCTATAAAAGGCGTAAAAAAATGAGAAAGAGGTCCAAGTATGAAAATCGCAATTATCGGAGCAATGGAAGAAGAAGTTACCTTACTTAGAGACAATATCGGCAATCAAACACAAGAAACCGTCGCAGGATGTGAGTTTACTTTTGGACAAATGCATGGGGCAGATGTCATCTTGCTTCGCTCTGGCATTGGAAAAGTAAATGCAGCTATGTCTACAACTATCCTGCTAGAAAAATATAAGCCTGATTGCATCATTAACACAGGTTCTGCAGGTGGATTTAACCCATCACTTAATGTTGGAGATGCGGTTATTTCGACAGAGGTCCGACACCATGATGTCGATGTAACGGCATTTGGATATGAATATGGTCAAGTACCACAGCTGCCTGCTGCATTTTTGGCTGATGAAAAATTAATTACAGTCGCTGAAACTGCAGCACAAGAGCTTGATAATTTCCAAATCGTTAAGGGCTTAATTGTCACTGGTGACTCATTTATGGAAGACCCCGTCCGAGTTGATTTTGTCCGTTCTAAATTTAATGACTTGCAAGCTGTTGAAATGGAAGCGGCTGCGATTGCGCAAGTGGCCCATCGATTTGGTGTTCCTTTCGTAATTATTCGCTCGCTTTCAGATATTGCTGGAAAAGAATCCGAACTTTCGTTTGATCAATTTATTGATAAAGCGGCGACCAATTCTGCAACTCTTGTAATGAAAATGGTGGCAGCTTTACGATAGTAGAGGTGAAAACATGAAGGTTTACAAAAATGTTCATGAACTTATCGGGCATACACCGATTGTTGAAATTTCACAATTTCCTTTGCCTGAAGGAGTTCGTATTTTTGCAAAGCTAGAATTTATGAATCCAGGCGGCAGTGTAAAAGACCGCCTCGGTATCGAGCTATTACAGGAAGCATTTACTTCTGGAAAATTGCAGACCGGTGGAACCGTGATTGAACCAACGGCCGGAAATACCGGAATTGGCTTAGCGCTTGCGGCTATTAACAAGGGAATACAGGTGATACTATGTGTTCCTGAAAAGTTTAGCATGGAGAAGCAAGACTTAATGAAAGCGCTAGGGGCTAAAATTGTTCATACCCCAACTGAGCAAGGGATGAAAGGGGCAATTGCCAAGGCTGAGCAGCTTCTGAAGGAAATACCTTGTTCGTATTGTCCGCAGCAATTTGGTAACCCTGCGAACCCTGAAACCTATTATAAAACTCTTGGACCGGAACTTTGGGATCAAATGGACGGTCAAATTGATATCTTTGTTGCGGGAGCAGGCACTGGCGGAACATTTATGGGAACGTCACGGTACTTAAAAGATCAAAACAAAGCCGTTAAAACGGTCATTGTTGAACCAGAGGGATCGATCCTAAACGGCGGAGAATCAGGTCCTCATAAAACCGAAGGGATTGGAATGGAATTTTTGCCTGGCTATATGGATCCAGATTACTTTGATGCGATTCATACGGTTCCGGATCAAGCCTCTTTTGCCTTGGTAAAGGAATTAGCTATGAAAGAAGGCTTACTGGTGGGCAGTTCTTCAGGTGCAGCCTTTCATGCTGCATTGAAAGAGGCGGAGGCGGCGGAGCCTGGCACAAATATTGTGGTTATCTTCCCTGACGGTAGTGAACGTTATTTAAGTAAGAAAATTTTCGAAGGAGGTATTTAGATTGAAAAGGAAAACACAATTGATTCATGGCGGAATAAGTAATGACCCTGCAACTGGGGCGGTTACCTTTCCCATTTATCAAGTGAGTACGTATAAGCAAGAAGGTGTGGGTGGACATAAGGGTTATGAATATTCTCGTACCGGAAATCCAACAAGATTTGCTCTTGAGGAATTAATAAAGGAACTTGAAGGAGGCAAGGCAGGATTTGCTTTTGGCTCTGGGATGGCGGCCATGACAGCAGTAATGATGCTGTTTAACAGTGGTGATCATGTCATTTTAACAGATGATGTTTATGGCGGCTCTTTTCGTGTTATGACTAAAGTCTTGAATCGATTAGGAATTGACTCTACGTTTGTTGATACAAGTAAAGCCGAAAATATTTTAAGTGCAATTAAACCAAATACGAGAGCGATCCATTTGGAGACACCTACCAACCCGCTTTTGAAGATTACTGATATTGAGGCAGTAGCGAAGCTTGCTAAAGAACATAATCTGTTAACCATCGTCGATAATACATTTTCGACACCATATTGGCAAAATCCAATCGAACTTGGTGCAGATATTGTTGTGCATAGTGCCACCAAGTACCTTGGCGGGCACAGCGATGTTGTAGCAGGTTTAGCAGTTGTTAACAGTGAAAAGCTCGCGGAAGATCTCCATTTTGTGCAAAATTCAACAGGAGGAATCTTAGGTCCGCAAGATTCCTATTTGTTAATTCGGGGGATTCGTACTTTAGGGGTTCGCTTGGAAGAGATGGAAGCCAATACAAAAGCTATTGTAGAATTTCTACAAGGACACGGGAATGTGAAAAAAGTTTATTACCCTGGACTTGAATCACATCCAAATCATCAAATCGCTAAAAAGCAAACAAGAGGTTTTGGTGGGATGGTTTCATTTGATGTTGGAAGTGCCGAGAACGCTGACAAATTACTTAGTAAGGTGAAATACTTTACATTAGCAGAAAGCCTTGGAGCGGTAGAAAGCTTGATTTCAGTACCAGCAAGAATGACCCATGCATCAATTCCTGCAGAACGCAGAGCAGAACTGGGTATCACAGATGGCCTCGTAAGAATCTCCGTGGGCTTAGAAGACGCAGAAGACCTCATTGAGGACTTAGACAATGCATTAAAATCGTAAAACCATAAAACCATAAAACCATTGGGTGTCAGGCACCATGTGAAATTTTCACATTGTGCCTGACACCCTTTTTTATGAATCCAGCTCCAGCGCC
>NZ_JBALSN010000190.1:17141-20369 GCF_036966985.1 Neobacillus drentensis
TCAACATCGAATCGCTATCGCTCTCCGTGTTTCCTTTATCTCGGTTGGAGCGCTCCAGTCCATACGCAGCTGAACGGGCGCTTTCGCCTTTTAAATTAGGCATTTGAATTAATTTGAAAAATTTTCATTAAAAAGGTTTACAAAGTGTATACGTGTGGATATAATTACCGTAGTAAGTAAATTATTCCAAAAAGGAGGTCGAAGAAAATGATGTTAGCTTTAACTGGCAAGACAGTAGCACCAATTGGCATGACTGCAGCATCTACAACTGTATATTTGAATATCAAACATTCGACCCGACTGGAATGGATTGCTTAATATTACGTTAAGTTACCATACATATCCATGCCGCAGGGAGAGTGACCCCTTGCGGTATTTTTGTGCCTACAAATAACCGGGCCGCAGGGGATAATCTTCTGCGGCCTTTTTGTGCCCTTTTTAAGAGCATTTTGGATATGTACAGCATAGTTTAAATTTGTTGAGACTGGAACTGGATTACAAAAAATTATTTAAAGGAGGTGGTTTTCCATGACACTTAATATTTTCTTCTTCTCGATTACATTTAAAAAACGTGAGATCAGTCTTCAAGAGGCTGCAAACCAGGAAATGGTTGAAAAGCTTTATGAGCAAAACAAGGATAAGCAAATTTCCATGTACCGCTATATGTAATGGAAATACTTAAATTAACAGAAAATGAAACAAGGAAGTGAAAAAAATGACTCTAAATATCATCTTCTTTTCGATCACAATTAAGAAAAGAAAAGTAAGCATAGAAGAAGCTAATCATCAAGAAATGGTTGAGAAGCTTTATGAACAAAACAAAGACCGTCAAGCATCCATGTTCCGGAGCATGTAATTAGTTAAAAATTTTAAAAAAAGAAAGGTGGTTTTAAATATGAGGTTTTTATTAATGCAAGGTCGGGGTGCAAGTTTCTGGATTATGAAGGATACCACCTAGCTGAGAATAAAAATTAGGAGGTAACGAGATGCCACTGCATATCTTATTATTGTCGCTATTCTTTATATCAAAGAAAAAAAGTTCATAATGAATCATAGGTAAATATAATTGCTAATAGCTTAGAGTTTTTGTTAACAAAATGTTCAAATTTCCCTCCGATTGATACTGTGAAAATATGATAAATTCAAATTAGAAAGAACAGGATCTATCTAAGGGGTGGAGAGTATGTTCATGGTTGTGATGGCAATAGTCATTACTGCGGCAATCGGCTGCGTAATTTCAGCTGAACTTAGTGTTGAATAAAAAGTAAGCATCGACCAAACTAACCCCGGTCGATGCTTTTATTTTTCCTTACTTATCTGTTAGCATTAAGAATTCATCAATATCATCAAGACAAATTCGAACGGCTTTCTCCCAGAAATCTGGTTTGGTTAAATCAACTTGTAAATGTTTCTTTGCAAGGTCTTCGACTGACATTGATGCTGTATCCCTTAACAGGGCAATGTACTTCTCTTCATAACCTTTGCCTTCCTCTAGCGCCTGTGCATAAATGCCAAGTGAGAAAAGAAAACCAAATGTATACGGGAAATTATAAAACGGAACCCCAGTAATAAAGAAGTGTAATTTCGAAGCCCAGAATAATGGATGATACTCTTCTAATGCATCGCTATAGGCCTCTTTTTGAGCTTCAAGCATTAACTCATTTAAACGTTCCACCGCGACAGGACCTTGTTTTCTTTCCGCATAAAAGCGGGTTTCGAACAAGAATCGCGCATGAATATTCATCAATAAAGCAACCGTTCTTTGGATTTTATCATCAAGAAGAACCAGTTTTTCTTCTTCATTTTTTGCATTTTTTACTGCTGCATCTGCAACAATCATTTCAGCAAAGGTTGAAGCAGTTTCAGCAACATTCATCGCATAATTCCGGTTAAGATGATGGACACCCTTCATAGCAAATGTGTGGAAGCCATGACCAAGTTCATGAGCTAATGTTGAAACATTTGATGGTGTTCCTGAGTAAGTCATGAAAATACGGGACTGATTACTTTCCGGAAAGAAAGTACAAAAGCCGCCAGGCGCTTTTCCAGGACGATCTTCCCCCTCAATCCATCGCTCCTCAAATGCTTTTCGAGCGAAAGAAGCCATTTTCTCACCGAAAATCGCGAAGTTCTGTTCGATAAATTCAGCTCCTTCTTGATAAGTAACCTTTGAAGCCGTTATTCCATATGGGGCATCTAAATCGTACCAACTCAATTTTTCAATTCCTAAGAGCGATGCTTTCCGCTCTAAATACTTAACGAGTTTTTGTTTATTATCCGAAATGACTCCCCACATGGTTTCCAACGTTCCCTTTTCCATTCGGTTAATACTGAGCGGCTCTTTCAATATATCCTCCCAGCCTCTTTTCTGGTAAACGTTTAAGCGAAAGCCAGAAAGATGATTAAGGGTTTTGGCTAAAATATCAGCCTGTTCTCCCCAAGCCTTCTCCCAATTTGCAAAAATCGCTGCGCGGATATCCCTGTCAGGGCTTGAAAATTTGTTAAAAGCCTGACCGACTGACAGCTGTTTCTCTTCTCCGTTTTCGTTAAAAGGGATTTTTATTTTTCCAACGATTAAATCATACAACTGCCCCCAACTATGATAACCATCCACACCAAGGGCACTAATTAATGCTTCCTCTTCTTTAGAGAGTTTGTCTTTTGCACGTTCTCGCCGTTCCGTTAGTATGTAAGAAAGTACACTTAATTGTTCATCCGCTAACAGCTTCTTCCAAACTTCATCAGTGATCGATGTTAATGAACTGTCAAACTTACTAAGAGCTGTTTGGAAGGCAGCACTTAAGCTGGTTACTTTCGCGTCAAGGTTATAAGCCTTTTTATCGTCTGTATTTTGTGCCTGTAAACACCCAACAAAGGCACCTGCTTGACGAAGCTTTTTAGCCGCATGCTCAAAGTCTTCAAGTAATTCTTTCAAGAGTTTTGCATCCTCAGTGGAATTGAGTGGCGACCAGTTATTCACTTTTGCTTGGAATAGCTCAATTAATTCTGAGGTGAGGATTAAGTGGTTTGCAAATTCTGCGGACTCACTGCCACCTTTAAAAATTACGTCCAGGTCCCAAACATCTAAATATGGAGTGGCTGTCATTCTATATACCCCCTTTATGTATTTACAACCTAATTATATAAATATTTTTCAAAAAATTCTATATACTACCCTTTCCAAAGATTAGATCGAAGCGGTGGAAATTACTATTATCTTCATATTTG
>NZ_JBALSN010000191.1:0-472 GCF_036966985.1 Neobacillus drentensis
TCTTTTCAATAAACCCCAACTCTTCAAGGTCGGACATTTCATTACGAATGGTTGCCGAACTGAAAGAAATCTCTTTCTTTTTCGACAAACTTCTTGAGCCGACTGGTTGGGCAGATCGAATAAAGTCATCAACAATAACCTGAAGAATTAACAATTGACGATCTGTTAGCAACATTCATCACCTCTGTTAGCACTCCTAGTTAACGAGTGCTAATTATATTAATAAATTATCAAATGAAGGGGGATGGTGTCAATCAAAAAGAACAGTAAACCTCTCTAAGCAAGATAATAATTAAAATCTTGCTTACTTTAAAAATGCCTGGAATACTTCATTTCCTAGCAGTCTCCCCTTTTTCGTTAAAAATATATGATTTTTTTCCACATCTAACCACTGTTTTGCCATTAATTCACTAATCTCTTTTTCGAATAATTGAAGGGGGTCTTTAGCAAATTTTTCAATAAAATGAGGAAT
>NZ_JBALSN010000191.1:495-10460 GCF_036966985.1 Neobacillus drentensis
GAATACACCTGCAGTTTTTCGCAATCCCAAAAACATTTCTTCTTCCATTTGCTCAATTTTTGAAGTTTGATGTTCTTCCATTACCGGCAGGATCCCATTATTTATTTGCTCCATATACCTTTTTAAGGGACCAATATTCGAACGTCTTATCCCATTTAAATAGCTATGTGCACCTGCCCCAAACCCATAATATGAATCGTTATTCCAATAGGTAAGGTTATGTCTGCTCTCATACCCTGGTTTAGAGAAATTACTAATTTCATATTGGTTGAAGCCATGCTTTTCCATTTCTTCCATTAGCAGTTCGTACATCGCAGCTTCCACATCCTCACCGGGAGTTGGCAGCTTTCCTTTTTTTAGTAAATTATAAAAAACTGTTTTTGGTTCAATGATTAAGGAATAGGCAGAATAATGTGTGATATCAAGTAAAAAAGCCTCTTTTAATGTCTCTTTAAAATCTGAAAGAGTTTGTGATGGTAAACTAAAGATAAGATCAATACTGATATTTTCAAATCCCAAGGATTTTGCGTTATCAATGGTTTGGTAGACATCTTTCGCTTTGTGAACGCGTCCGATTTTTTGCAGTAGTTCCTCATTAAACGTTTGAACTCCAAGGCTAATCCGGTTAACCCCAGCCTCTTTTAATATTTCTAATTTTCCTGCCGTTAAGTCACCTGGATTCGCCTCAAAGGTAAATTCTATATGCTCACCCTTAGGTAAAGTTCTGTTAATACTTTCACAAAATTGATAAAGCTGCTTTTCATTTAACGACGTCGGTGTACCCCCGCCCACAAATATCGTCTCAAGAATATTTGTTGGAAATTGGGTTAAAGTCAGTTTCATTTCTTGTTCAAGTGCTTTTAAGTAGTCATCAACCGGCTGCCCCTTTAGAAATACTTTATTAAAATCACAATAATGACAAATATGTTCACAAAAAGGGATATGGAGATAGGCTGATTTAATCATTTCGTTCACTTCCTCATTCTTCAACAAAAAGAGGCTAGAATTCGCCTATAAAAATGGCTTGTCCTAACCCCCAGCTAGTTTATTTTTTTGTGTTGCTATCGTCCATTTTTAAGACAGCCATAAATGCTTCTTGTGGTACTTCAACGGATCCTACTTGCTTCATCCGCTTTTTACCTTCTTTTTGCTTTTCTAATAATTTTCGTTTACGGGAAATATCTCCGCCATAACATTTGGCTAAAACGTTTTTACGCATAGCCTTAATTGTAGAACGAGCAATAATCTTCTGACCTACTGCAGCCTGAATTGGAACCTCAAACTGCTGCCTAGGAATAAGCTCCTTCAGTTTTTCAACAATAATCTTCCCTCGTTCATAGGAGAAGTCTTTATGAACTATAAAGCTTAATGCATCCACTTTTTCACCATTTAACAATATGTCCATCTTAACAAGGCTGGAAGGTTTATATCCAATGAGCTCATAATCAAAGGATGCGTAACCTCTTGTGCTTGATTTCAATTGATCAAAGAAATCATAGACAATTTCTGCTAATGGCATTTCATAGATAATACTTACCCGATTTTCCGCCAGGTATTCCATTGTTACAAAAATTCCCCGTTTTTGTTGGCAAAGTTCCATAATGGTTCCTACATAATCATTTGGAGCCATCATCGTTGCCTTCACATAAGGCTCTTCAACACGGTCAATTTTTTGTGGATCCGGTAAATCTGAAGGATTGTCCACCCTTATTTCGGAGCCATCTGTCATATGAACATGATAGATAACACTCGGTGCTGTCGTTATTAAATCAATTTTAAATTCACGTTCAATCCGTTCTTGAATAATCTCCATGTGAAGCAATCCTAAGAATCCGCAACGGAATCCAAATCCAAGTGCTTGTGAAGTTTCTGGTTCAAATTGAAGTGAAGAATCATTTAACTGAAGTTTTTCAAGTGCTTCACGCAGATCATTAAACTTCGCTGTATCAATTGGGTAAAGTCCACAGTAAACCATTGGGTTTAGTTTCCGGTAACCTGGAAGTGGCTCTGTTGCCCCATTTTTTGCATTTGTAATTGTATCACCCACACGAGTATCGCCGACATTTTTTATTGATGCAGATAAAAAGCCAACATCACCAACGGTTAACTCATCACGCATGGTTGCTTTTGGTGTAAAAACGCCTACTTCATTTACTTCAAATTCTTTCCCGGTAGCCATCATCCGGACTTTATCGCCCACCTTAACGGTTCCTTCGACCACACGAATGTACGCGACAACACCACGATAGGCATCATATAGAGAATCGAAAATAAGGGCCTTTAATGGTGCTTCTGGGTCTCCTTGCGGTGCAGGGACTTTTTGAACGACTTGTTCAAGGATTTCTTCAATCCCAATCCCAGCCTTTGCTGAAGCTAACACGGCTTCCGAAGCGTCCAAACCGATGACATCCTCGATTTCTCCTCGAACACGCTCTGGATCTGCACTAGGTAAGTCGATTTTATTAATAACCGGTAAAATTTCAAGGTCGTTATCAAGGGCAANNTTTTGTTAATGATCGGCAGGATTTCTAAGTTGTTATCAAGAGCTAAATAAACGTTCGCTAGTGTCTGTGCTTCAATTCCTTGTGCAGCGTCAACGACTAAAACAGCCCCTTCACATGCTGCAAGACTCCTTGAAACCTCATACGTAAAATCGACATGTCCCGGTGTATCAATTAAATGGAAAATATATTCTTCTCCATCTTTCGCTTTGTATTTTAACTGGACGGCATTTAATTTAATAGTAATTCCGCGTTCTCTTTCAAGGTCCATTGAATCAAGGAGCTGATCTTTCATTTCCCGAGAGGTCAATGCATTGGTTTTCTCCAAGATCCGGTCAGCTAATGTTGATTTCCCATGATCAATATGGGCAATAATTGAGAAATTTCTTATTTTTGATTGTCTTTTGAGTCTTTCATTATTGTTCATGGTCTTTCACTCCTACTATACTCGCACATATACACTATTTTGAATTATATCAATTGGATTAACAAGATTCAATCAAAATCGAAAAGCGGCACCAAACTGGTGCCACTTCGATTATTTTAATCAGCAATAAGATGAACTAACTTTTCAGAAGCNNAAAAAAAATTATATGCACTAATTTCTTCGAGTTTCTTTTGCTTTGCTTCAAGATCATGACTTGAGATTTCATTTCCCAAAAAGGTAGCTTGCAAGTTACTGTCTGTCCCATTTAAACTAACCGCATTTTGAAAGTTTGGATCATCATAGCCTTTCATTTTATGAATACCATCATTAGCCAATTGCATACCTACTAAAACAGAGATTAACATGAGAGCAGCCAAGCAAACACTTTTTAACATGAACATCTTCATAAAAAATGCTCCCTTACATCTATTGTTCTTTTGTTGATTGTTCAGCATCCTTGTTAACTTTTTCAGCATCCCAGTAAAAATCACTAAACACATCGGCAAGGGCATCTGCAGAACGATTTAATTCTTCAAACGTATTGTCGACACCGCCAAATTCAATCAAGATTGCATTTTTTGATAGGTTTTGATTATATACAGCATTCCCACTATATTTCACGAAAACACCTCTGCTTAAACCTTTATACTTTTTTTCTAAACTTTTATGCAGTTCGGTTGCTAATTTCTCGTTCTTTTCATGATTTGGGTTTTTACCGCCGATGATAAAGGCAAGCTTTGCATATGACTTTCCGTTAATAGTAATGGTTGATTTATCTTTACGGTTAGAATCTCTATGAATATCGATAAAGTATTGTAAATCACGATCAGACGCCATTGCAGTTTGAACAACTGAGCGAGATTCCTGGTAAGAGCTAGGATATTTTAAACCTTTTTTATTGAGGTTTGCCTGAACATCTGTTTTATCAATAAAGGTTCCTATCCCTCTATCTTCCAAACTTGTCTTTAAGTGATCACCTATTTTTGTTACGTTGATTTTGGAATGAAAGGCTAAATTCGGATTGGTAACACCCTTTAAATAGGGCAAATAAGATTCCCTGTTATGTGTAAAGTATAGATATACAACCTTACGTTTGCCTGTTGTCTGACTAGGTGCAGGTAGTTGATTTTCATCCTCAGGCTTTTCTAAGCCCTCTAAATTTTGTAATGATGCCTCTCGCTCCGCTTTCATTATTTCAATGGGCGGGGCAGATTCAATCGGCATATTTGTGTAGTTTGTCCCCTCACCAGCGACTAGAATTTTACCATCAAATTGATAAAACCCTGGTAGCTCCCTGCCAAGGAGACTGCGGGGATCATTTAAGTTAATGTTACTTGATAACTTAAATACCATGTTCGTTAACGTAGGAGTTGAGGTCCAATCTTGTTCAACTGATAAGAAATGATGATTTTCCCAACCCATTAATTGATAGAGCAATTCCCCATTCACATTTGTTGCCGCCTGATTAACCGAAGACGACATCAGTCGATATTGTGGCTTTAACGAGGTTAATAACCCACTAATAGAGAAAATCAATAGCATAAATAGTAACAATAATCCAGCGGCTTTAAGTAGACTTGTCCCTTGCACCATAACAAAAGTTCCTGAATTTCTAGCTTTCATGGTTCCACCTCGCAAAACTGATTCTAGTAAATGATATGAAGCTACTAGAATTGGTAGAACCCCAAATTTAACTTAAGAGGCATCCTTTCAAATAAATAGATTTGAAAGATGCCTCTCATTATTCCTTTATTTGGTGTAGTAGCCAGCATTCCCTTGGTCAACAGCACCATGAAGTGAAGAATTTAAACCGTTGGCAATTAGATTAGCCATATCTTCAATAAAAACATCAACTTCCTTAGGAGTAACCATTAAATTATGACCAATTGGTGATAAAACTTCATAAATTAATTTTCTTTTCTCTTCCTCTTCCAATGTACCAATCATCCCAAGAAAAGTTTTCCGGTGCTTTTCTTCCGGTAAGTCCTCTTCAGTCAACTTTCGCTTTTCACCGAAACTCATCCCTGCGGGTGCAAGCGCTCTTGAAGGACGATTGCCCTCCTTAAGCTCTTTTCCGAAGTGCTTTAGGATAAAATCGATCGTATCACTAGTAATGGACACAGCATCTACCACGGTCGGAACCCCAATTGCAATGACAGGTATTCCTAAGGTTTCTTTACTTAATTCTTTTCTTTTATTACCTACCCCCGAACCAGGATGTATACCTGTATCTGAAATTTGGATCGTTGAATTTACCCGTTCAATCGAACGAGAAGCAAGTGCGTCAATAGCAATAACAAAATCAGGTTTTGTTTTTTCCACTACACCAAAAATAATATCGCTTGTTTCAATCCCCGTTAACCCCATAACACCTGGTGAAAGGGCACTAACGGACCGGAAGCCTTCCTCTACATTTTCCGGCTGCAACTGAAACAGGTGGCGGGTGACCAGCAAATTTTCACACACCATCGGTCCTAGTGCATCCGGGGTCACATTCCAATTGCCTAGACCCACCACAAGACATGAATCCGTTTTTTTGATCCCAGACCCTTCCAAAAAGTAGGAGAACTCTCTAGCAAAAATCTCCTCCACCTTTTGCTGTACCTCTGTGTTTTGTTGGCGAATCCCTTGTACTTCAACAGTTAAATACCGACCAGCTTTTTTCCCTAGCTGGTTGGCCCCTTGTTCGGTTACTTCAACTAAAGAAACCTTTATGTCTTCAACATCTTTTTCCTTAATAATCACGCCTTCAATTTGCGAAAGATCTTTCTCTTGCCCGACTGACCCTTTTTGCTGTGTAAGGACCATCTCTCTTGCTTCAATCGCCAAATCCGTTCGAACAGAATATTGACTTAAGTCAATTGACTCGTCCATTAATATTCACTCCCATCAAATCTTTCAATAGTCTAGCAACTATTTCCTATTTTTGCCCTTACCATCTTAAATCATGCAAATGATATTCTTCTGCGAAAACAGTATTGCATTATAGCCTTCCATTTGATAAAATATTTCATGTTCTGAATTATTTTTTAGGAATGTTAAGTCGAGTTCATATAGTGTCTCGATTCTTTGTAGGAGGTGAAAGTAATGCCTAATATTAAATCTGCTATTAAACGTGTGAAAACAAGCGAAGCTCGTAATGCTCAAAATACAACCGTTAAATCTGCAACTCGTACTGCTGTTAAGAAAGCAGAAGCTGCGATTACACTTAACGATGCTACAGCTGCAAAGGAAGCATTAGTAACTGCTGCTAGTAAATTAGACAAGGCTGCTGCAAAAGGTCTTATCCACAAAAATGCTGCTGCTCGTAAAAAATCTCGTCTAATGAAAAAGACAAACGCTCTTTAATTTAGAGAAAAAAAACGATTCCCTTTCAAAGGAATCGTTTTTTTTATTTCTTTAAATGAAATAGGAACATTTCAATCAATAAAGATTTATTCATGCCGCCGGTTTTCATTTGATAATCTGCTTCAGCGAGGAGGTCGATTAAATGGGCCAATTCTTCATCGGTAAATTTATTTGCTTGTCCGAGTGCCAACTTAACACGGAAAGGATGCGTTCTTAAGTAACCAGCAATTTGCTGCTGCCCATACCCTCTCCTCGATAGTTCCTTTACTTGGTAAATTAACCTAAATTGTCCTGCAAGCAAGGCCAAAATCTTTATCGGTTCTTCATTTTGTTTTAACAAATCGTAATAAATCCTTAACGCTTCATCAAGTTTTCGCTGAACTACTTTTTCGATTAGCGTAAAGATATTTTGCTCAAGTGATCGTGCCACTAATTTCTCTACTAGACCTATGTCTATTCTTTTTTCACCGGAAGCATATAATGCCAATTTATCTACTTCACTGGTAATCATAAACATATTTGTTCCCACTAATGCCAATAATTGGTCAATCGCATCTGGTTCGAATTCTATCCCACTGTTCTTTGCCCTGCCCTTAACCCAGTTCCTTAAGTCATATTCATTTAACTTTTTTGCTTCAACGACTTCAGCATGTCTTTTTAATTCCTTCGTTATTTTCTTCCGTTCATCCAACTTTTCATATGGCGCCGAAATCACTAACACTGAATAAGGTGATGGCTCTTTTAAATACATTTCGAACCTGGATAAGTTGTGTACCGCCTTATCCTTGGATTTTTCTGCTGTTAAAAAAACAGGATTATGTAAAAAGATAACTTTTTTTTCTCCTAAAAAAGGAAAGGTTTCTGCATCTTCTATGGCTACCTCGATAGGTGTTTCCTCTAAATCATAACTAGCAAAATTAAAATCCTTCTCTTCTTCAGTCAAAATATGATTGAGTAGTAATTGCTTTGTTTCATTAATTAAAAAAGACTCAGTTCCAAATAATAAATAAATAGGAGCAAATTCCTTTTGTTTAATCTTTTTCCAACTATCCATTACCATGTTTCAGCGCTCCCCTTCTTTCCATTCATACCTATGGTAAAGAAGCTTGGCCATTTTGACAAGCATTTTAAAGGGAATTAGCACCTATTTAAAAAGTGCTAATTCCCTATCTATAATGAACGCCTGCAATAGAAGCCCTAGGATATTCTATTGTCTGGCGGAGTTCCTTAAGTAATTATAGTTTAGCCTTTTATCAATCTCACTATTTTGACAACTCTTGTCAGTTGTGGAAAGCAATTTGAAGTATGCTGGATTTTTTTTCGAGAATGACTTATACTATATTGTGAAATAGGAGGGGTAGACTGTGAATGAATTTGAAAAAGATGTGCAAAGTAAACGAAATGACGCAATTGATTCAGGGGTAGGATTTGGGGTTTCTTTTGGTTTTTTTGCCATAATGTTTATTGTTGCAACAGTCATTAAGGTAATCGGCTCGTAATGATTGGCTACATATGTGTAAGGTAGAAGGCTGCATTGATGCAGTCTTTTTTAATTATTAGAGATGATTTATCCTATGGTAAATACGGGAAAAAGGTTCCTTTCTGATGATAAAATTTATAGGTGATTGCCCCCTGTTGATCGGTTCGAAAGATAATCGTATTTGTTTTTTCTAACCGCACAAGCACCTCTTGATGGGGATGACCAAAGCGGTTATTTTCACCTGCTGAAACAAGTGCGACTTTAGGTTTTATTTGATTAATAAAAGAAACTGCACTTGAAGTTTTACTGCCATGGTGACCCGCTTTTAATACATCAATATGCAAATGGGGATATTGATGTATGATTTTCTCTTCCCCTGCTTGATTTAGATCCCCTCCGAAAAACCAACTTAAACCTCCTAATTGAGCAATAAAAGCAATGGACCCGCCGTTTCTTTCTCCCGAATAATTCTTTTCTGGGGAAACAATATAAAAGCCATTTTCTTCATTTTCCCACTGATCACCTGCGGACACTTTTATTACAGGAATCTTTTGTTTTTTGGCCTCCTTAATAATATCAAGTTCAGTAGTAGATGGTTCAACAACAGACGGCATTAAGATTTGTTTGACGTTAAGTTCTTTAATAATCGAAAATGTCCCCCCAATATGATCCATATCCCCGTGTGTTAAAATTAGTTTATCAATTTGCGTAATTCCCTTTCCTTTTAAAAATGGAACAACTACATCCCTTCCCACTTCAAATGCTTCAGCACGTTCTCGCCATTTTTCTTCAGCAAAGCGCATGGTTCCACCTGTATCAATGAGATAGGTCCCTTTTGAATGGGGAAAATGGATTAAGATACTATCCCCTTGACCGACATCAATCATTGTTACTTCTCCATATGGAGAAAACCAGTTCCAACTTTTTTGTGAAATTACCAGCATTATACTAAAAAAAATCAGGTAAGCCTTTCTTTTGGGAAACATTTTTAACTCCCAAAGATAAAAAATAGCAAGCAGCAGTAAAATATAAGCGATGAGGAAAATCAAACTTGGTCTCCCAGGGATAAAATGAAAGAAAGTAAAATCGGCGAGAAATTCAATTAGTTGATTAGCGACAGTAATAATGGCTAAAAAGAATTTGGTAAGTAGTAGTGGGGTTTTTCCGAAAATAAACTGAATAAAAAACAAAAGATATAATCCCGGAAGATATAGAAATGAAAAAAGCGGAATATAGACCATATTGGCAATGATGCCGATTAATGAAACCTCAAAATAGTGATACAGCAAGAAAGGTAGTGCCCCTAATTGTGCAACCAATGAGGTCGCAAGCATCCGTGTTACATTCCTTGAATAATCTGTAAGAATACTATTGGCAGATAAAATGATAACAAGACTCACTGCAAAAGAGAGTTGAAAGCCAGCATCAAAAACCACCATTGGACTAGCTATCAAATAAGCAATAAAAGCCAAACTAATGGCATCATGCGGAAAAAGCTTTAGGCGAGTGCGCCACTTCACAGTAAGTAAGACAAGAAATATCATTAGGCCAGAGCGAATAACAGAGGGCGAACTACCAGTTAATATCACATAGATTGGAAGAAGAATGAGAAGAAAATTAATCATGAACTGTCTCGTAAGTCCGAAGCGGATCCCTAGATAAAAAACCATCGCGATTAATAATGAGACATGGAGACCAGAGATCGCAAGCAAATGGACAATACCCGTTTTTTGATAAGCAGATAATACATCCGGGTCAAATAAATTTCTGTCACCAAAAATTAAAGCAGCTGAAAGGGAAGCAATTTCCATGGGAAAATGAGACTCGAGATAGTTAATTCCTTTATAACGGAGTTGTTTGATTAGTACTAACGGAGAAGGTTTCAGCGGAGTGCAATGTTTAAGCGGGTTTTCTTGTACTTCTATTATCCAATACATGTTCTTCCTTGCTAAATAGGCTCGGTAATTAAACGCATTAGGATTTTTGGCAATCGCCGGTTTTTCCAAGGTACCAGATACGCTGCATAATCTTTGATAAAACATTCCTGTTTTTAAATTCATTTTTTCCTGTTCAGATGGAATATTGTAACGGATTAAAATACTCTCCTTGTAGCGTTGTTCTATTGCTTGCACTTGTAATAAATCGCCATCGATTTTGGGGTCTTGAGTAAATTGAAGAGAAAAGGTCGTTGTAGCAGCGGGGATAACTG
>NZ_JBALSN010000191.1:10482-20986 GCF_036966985.1 Neobacillus drentensis
AAAAGAATATCAAAAAACATACAGTTATACTTGTTAGTTGTAAAGCGGAAAAACGTTTGTATTTATATAGAAGATAAAGAGCAAAGACTTGTAATAAGAAAAAAGGAAGGAACTTATTAAGTGCAGATAGTACACCAAATAAAGCGGCAAGTGCAAAATAAAGATATTTTCCATTCATTCGATCTTCTCCATTTAGAGTTACTTTTAGAAAATATTTAGGGAAGCCGGTACATAACCGGCGCCCATTTGAAAAATTATTATTTAACCACTCGTAAATCAATAACTGACTCGTTTAGAGCAACCTTTTCAATTGTAACATTTGCCTGTTTAAAAAGGTCGATTGCATATGGATGATTTTTATAATCCTCGGCGTAATAAACTGTTTTAATCCCTGCTTGAATAATTGCTTTACAGCATTGAAGACACGGAAAATGGGTGACATAAATTTCAGCGTCAGCGGTTGGAACTCCAAATTTAGCACACTGGAGTAATGCATTCATTTCAGCATGGACCGTTCTGACACAATGATTGTCAATCACAAAACAACCCTTATCAATACAATGGTCACCGCCCGCTATGGAACCATTGTAGCCCCCGGCAATAATTCGTTTATCTCTAACGATGGTTGCACCCACTGTCAACCTGGTACATGTGCTTCTAAGTGCGAGCAAATGGCTTTGTGCCATAAAATATTGATCCCAAGAAATTCTCTCCACTTCTCCCACTCCCTTTTTTGATCGTTCTCTATAAGTGTAATAGCGCTTGTCCTTTTTGGTCAAATAAAGATTTTTCAAATAGCAATCAAATCCTTTAATTTTTCAAACGTTTTATCCCCAATCCCGCTGATACTTTTTAAATCTTCGACCGCTTTAAAGGGGCCACTTGTATTCCTATATTCGATGATGGCCGCTGCCTTAGCAGGTCCAATGCCGGGAAGATTCTGCAACTCTGTTTCATCTGCCTTATTAATGTTAATTTTCGCTTCTTTTTGACTGCCAACTGACAAGCTAGGGTTACCCGAAGAGGTGATAGGTGATGAAATTCCCGCCTCTCCCTTTGCGGGTATGTAAATGATCATTTCATCCTTGACATGTTCGGCAAAATTCACCATGCCCTGGTCTGCTTTGTCCGTTAAACCCCCAGCCCGGCTAATAACATCAATCACTCTTTCACCCGTATTTGCTTGATAAACTCCAGGCTGTTTAATTTGTCCTTTCACATCCACCATAATTTTTTCTGGTAGTTCAGGTTGTTTGTTGGATTGAATACTTCCTTTTTCTTTCTCATCCTCTTGAACCTTTTCATCCAAACTAAGTGTGTTAACGGGGGAAGTGGTTGCAGAATCACTAACATAAAAATAATAAATACCACCTAATACTATTAAAGCCCCCAGTAAAACAGAAATCTTGTGTTCAATCAACCAGTCTTTCACTTTGATCCTTCCTTTCTAAAGGTATATTTCACATTCTGATTTCATATGGTTATAAAAGAATAATTGCATGCGAGGAGGGTCGGAACAATGAATATAGGCATTATCGGTACTGGTAATATGGGGAGCATGTTGGTAGAAGCCATGATTGAAGGAAAAGCCATTTCCCCTGCTTCTATGATGATTACAAACAGAACAAAATCAAAAGCCTTGTTGCTTAAAGATAAATATAAGGAAATAAAGGTTGGGGCAAATCCAGGAGAAGTAGCTGCTGAGTCCGACTTGGTATTTGTTTGTGTTAAACCATTAGATGTATATAAAATTTTACATGAAATTAAACCACAGTTAAGTCCAAAAAAATGTGTAATTACGATAACGAGTCCTATCAGTACAAGCCAAATTGAGAAAAAGGTTCCCTGTTCAGTCGCAAGGGTAATTCCAAGTATTACAAATCGAGCCTTATCTGGGGTAACGCTGATTACCTATGGAGAAAATTGCAGTGAGCGATGGAAGACGAAGATTGAGGAATTAATCACTAAAATTGGAGTGCCAGTTCATATCAATGAAAAAATTACGAGGGCAGCCTCGGATATCGTTAGTTGTGGTCCCGCTTTCTTCAGTTATTTACTCCAAAGTTTCATTAAAGCAGCAGTTAAAGAGACTGATATTGATGAAAATGATGCAACTACGATGGCAAGTGAAATGATTGTCGGATTAGGTGAATTATTGAAGCAAGGGCATTACACCTTGCCGTCACTACAAGATAAGGTATGTGTTAAGGGCGGAATTACAGGTGAAGGAATAAAAGTATTGGATAATGAACTCGGGGATGTTTTTGAACATATCTTCCAGGCAACACATGCAAAATTTAAAGACGACCTTGATAAAGTGGAATCACAATTCTCTAATTATTAATTTCGCCATGAACTGACAACATTCCTTTTTTTATTATGATAAAAAAGCCATCTTTTTTTATAGATGGCTTTCTTTATGTTTTCTTGCTACAAAAAAGATTCGTTCTGATTGTGAGTGAGGGGCTGAGTTTTTAAAATCAGCACTGACTTCCAGCACTTCAAAACCGGCCTCGACCAACCAGTTTGAATATTGCTGTACTGTATATGTACGTTGAAAATGAAGTTCATCAAAGCGGTCATACTTATCGGTCTGTTCGTCTAACACAAAGAAGCTTAACTCATGCTCAACACTATTTAAACTTTCTCCAGCAAAGCTATTCCAAATAAAGGAAACATTTTCCTCGCTTGAAGCATATGTTTGATTTATGAATAGATGCGCTATTTTATAAATCGAATGGACATCAAAGAGGAAAATTCCCTTATTGCTCAAATGCTGAAAAACGTTTGAAAATGTTGCCCTAACTTCTTCCTCAGTTTGCAGATAATTTAATGAGTCACATAAAATACCAATGACATCAAATACCGCCTGACCTTCCAAATCTGCCATATTCTGCTGAAAAAATGGAATTCTTAGCCCATTTTCCTCAGCTTTTGCCTGGGCTACGGCTAGCATATCCTCAGATAAATCGACACCCGTTACTTGAAAACCATCTTGAGCTAACCTGACGGATAATTCACCCGTGCCACATGCCAAGTCAAGTAAACGAGTGCCCTCAACATGATATTTTACACACCTATCTTTAACGAACTCGACCCACTCCTCATAGGGTGCATCCTTCATTAATTCATCATAAAGATAAGCGAATTGTTGGTAACTCATGTATTTAACTCACTAAGGATATCTTCAATCGGTGCATCGCCCCATAAGCGTTCTAACTTATAATAGCTTCTTTCGTCACGGTGAAATACATGGGCTACGACATCGCCTAGGTCAATTAATACCCATCTTGCTTCATCAAAGCCTTCTATTCTTTTTACTTCACATCCATGCTCTTGCGCTTTTTCTTTTATTTCCCTTGCAATTGCCTGAACCTGTTTATCGGAATTACCATGACAAATGATGAAGTAATCCGCAATGAGGGATATCCCCTGCATATTTAATGCAAGGATGTCTTCCGCTCGTTTGTCATCGGCAGCTTTAACTGCAATTTTTAGTAGTTCATGATTATCCATGAATCAATCCTCCAGTTTCGTGATTAGGTCATTGTACGTATAGAATGTATCAGGGTAAACCGTTTGATTCTTTTTTATTAAAAAGCTAATTGTATTTTTAATTGCCATAATTAATGCTTTATCTAAATTTTCTTTGGCCATTTCTCTTACTTCATCCACACCTGGAAAATGACGGCCTGGCTCAATGTAATCGGCCAAATAGATTATTTTTTCTAAAAGCGTCATTGCCGGTCTACCTGATGTATGATAGCGAATGGCATCTAACACTTCAGGATCGTTTATGCCCGCTTCCTTTTCCACCAAGTACATACCCGCAGGTGCATGCCACAATTCCGAATTGAAATGAAGTAAATCCTCTGGAAATCCCTGATTAGCGATAATTTCCTTCATTTCTTCTTTAGGGCGGAATTTTGCATAATCATGAAAAATGGCAGCTAATTCAGCTTTCTGTTCATCCCCGCCATATTGCTGTGCAAGGACGATTGCTGTCTCCATTACTCCTAGGGTATGTTGATAGCGATGGTCGGTTAATTGTTTCTTAACAAGCTCTAATGCCGCTTCACGTTCCATACAAATGCTTCTCCTCGATAAATTGAATGACCGAATCCGGCAATAGATACCGAATGGTCTGTTTGTTTTTCACCCTAGCTCTTATCATACTTGATGATACATCCATTGCAGGCACATCTACGTAAAGAACAGGGTAATCGGTTTGACTGCTATAGGCAGGTCTTTCAACTCCAACAAATTGGACAAGTCTAATCAATTCGTCAATTTTATGCCATTTTGGCAGGTATTCTATCATATCCGCGCCAATAATAAAGAAAAATTGATGGTCGGAATACTGGGCATTGATCATTTTCATCGTATCGACTGTATAAGAAGGGCCTTTTCTATGAAGTTCAATCGTTTCGACGCGAAAAGCATCATTTCCTTGGATGGCTAATTCAAGCATTTGAAGGCGGTCTTCATTTGTTATCGATTCCGATTTTTTCTTATGTGGAGGCTCTTGATTTGGCATAAACCAAATTTCATCTAGAACTAGGCTAGAAAGAACCTCATTTGCAATTAAAAGATGTCCGTAATGCGGAGGATCAAAGGTTCCTCCCAATATTCCCACCTTTTTCATGCGCTCGTCTCCTTATACATTCGATTATGGAAGCTTGATTGTTTTCTTTTCTACAGACTCTTTATAGAGGACGATCGTATTCCCAATCAGTTGGACAATTTCTGCTCCTGTACCCTCTGCCAATTGCTCAGCCACGACCGTTTTATCATCTTCACAATTTTGCAAAACGCTGATTTTAAAAAGCTCCCTTGCTTCAAGTGCATCAGCAATTTGCTTAATCATATTTTCGTTTACTCCCCCTTTACCTACTTGAAAAATAGGGTCTAAGTGGTGAGCTTTTGAACGTAAGAATCTTTTTTGCTTTCCTGTTAACATGTTCTTCCTCCTAGTTGTTTTAACACATTATCTCTCATTCTTTCTACATCCGGGAATATACCTGTCCATTTTTCAAAAGCAAGGGCTCCTTGATAAACAAACATATCTATTCCGTTTTGGATTCTTGCTCCATTTTGACGTGCATCTTTTAAAAATTGTGTTTCAAGTGGATTGTATATGATATCACAAAAAACTGATTGATTCCTTAAATTATTTAGTGCAATTGGCTGCTCATAAATTTTTGGGGACATGCCGATCAAAGTTGTTTGAATGACTAAATCATATTCCCCCAATAATTCAATTGCTTCTTCAAAGGAACACGCTTTAGAATCAACGGAATATGGGCAATCATTGATCAGTTTAATAGCCCGATCAATTGTACGATTGGCAATGTCTAATCTCTGAGTGTTTTCCTTAGCCAACGTAAAATAGATGGCTCTCGCTGCACCGCCCGCTCCAATAAGCAAAACTTTTTGACCTGTTAAATTAGGTAATATAGCATTTAACCCTTTTAAAAAACCAGGACCATCTGTGTTATAGCCAATTAATTGACCATTCTCATTCACTACAGTATTAACTGCTCCGATATTTAAGGCTAATTCATCTATACCATCTAGAAAGGGAATAATGTTGCTTTTATGTGGTACCGTTACATTAAATCCACCGACACCTACCGCTTTTAAACCCTTGACAGCATCATGTAAATTCTCACCCTTCACATGAAATGGTAAATAAACGGAATCCATGTTATAAAAGGAAAATAAATCATTAAGCATAAACGGAGACATTGAATGTCCGATTGGATCCCCCAAAACAGCATATAATTTTTTCACCAGTATTCCCCCACCCATTAAGCATTATCTATTTAAATTAAGGATTTCCGAATTAATGCTTGGACTCCTTTAGGAACGTAAGCAGCTACCTTCGCACCAGGCTCATTGACAGTAATCCAGCCAAGACCTGAGAAAACAATGTCTGTTTTTGCTTCTTTGATGATAAATTCCTGTTTTACTAGTTCCGGAAAGGACTCGATTTGATTCATACGAGGTGGAGTTAACATTTCCCCCACATGTTTTTCATAAAGCTCATCGGCATTCTCCATTTTAGTTCTATGAATATTTAATTCATTGGAGACATAACAAACAAATGACCTACGGCCGCCGCTAATATAATCAAAGCGAGCTAACCCGCCGAAGAACAAGGTCTGCCCTTCATTTAATTGAAATACCTTCGGCTTGATTTCCTTTTTAGGGGTAATAATTTTTAAATCCTGCTTATCTACAAAATGAGCCATTTGATGATGGTTAATTATACCAGGAGAATCAATTAAAGACTTTTCATCATCGAGCGGAATTTTGATAATATCCAATGTCGTTCCTGGAAAATGGGAGGTGGTAATCACATCGTTTTCACCTGTTACCTCTTTAATAATTCGATTGATAAACGTAGATTTCCCAACATTTGTACAACCCACGACATAAACGTCTTTACCGTTCCGGTGTTCATCAATAGCCGCCGCAGTTTCCCGGACATACATCCCTTTGGCTGCACTGACAAGGAATACATCTTCCGGTTTTAATCCGAGTTCTTTTGCCTCGTGTTTCATCCAATGAATTAATTTGCTATGTTTCACAGATTTAGGTAACAAATCAACCTTGTTTCCGACAAGGAGCACTTTATTACTTCCAACAAAACGGTGTAATCCCGGCAGCCAGCTGCCATTAAAATCAAAAATATCGACGATCATGACAATTAAAGCATCTGACTTACCCATTTCATTTAATATTTTTAAGAAATCATCGTCCGTTAAGCTGACGTCTTGAACTTCATTGTAATGCTTAAGACGAAAACATCGCTGGCAGATAATCATTTCCTTTTCCAAAGCCGATGTTGGGGCATATCCTAGTTCCTCTGGGTTTTCGGTTTGAACTTTTACCCCACAACCCATACATATATGTTGATGTTCACTCACACATTAATCCTCCCATTGAAGCATACCTTTTTTTCGAAACCAATTTAAAATCCTTCTTTCAGCAAAACGGTTAAATTTTGTCCAAAAGCCATCCGTTTGCGCAACAGGGACAACCAGGATAGTATGAAATCCACCCCGGTTTCCGCCAAGTACATCTGTCAGTAACTGATCTCCAATCACTACAGCTTCTTCTTTTTTTATTCCCATCTGTGAAATTGCTTTATGAAAAGCGACTGCAAACGGCTTCCTCGCCCTAAAAATAAACGGAATTTTCAAAGGATCAGAAAAAGCTTTGACTCGTTCTTCATTATTATTAGATACAATTGTCACGAGGATATTGTGTCTTTTAATTTCCTCAAACCATTTAATTAATTGAGGAGTAGCAAAGGGGCGGTCCCACTCTACTAACGTATTATCTAAATCCGTAATGATCCCTTTAATCCCCTTGGCACATAACTGCTCAGGAGATATATCAAGAATGCTTTTGACATGCTCATTCGGTAAAAATTGTTTTAGCACTAAGCTTACACCTCATTGACATCTAAATTCGTTCATTATTTTTTTCACATGTACCATCATAACCAATTTTAACCTTTGTTTCAAAGATTAAAAGAAGTTTTAAACTTATTATTCATCAAAACAAGATAATACATGATTAATACTTTTTCTCTCTATGTTCATCAGCAGAATCACTTGTTTGGAGCAGTAATCCATATACAGGATAAAAAACATTTAAAATACTTTTCGACAAATTTCGTCATTTCCAAATATTGTGGATAAAGTTATTAACATTATACCCATTGAATCATACACTTTTCATCATTTTATAAACAAAGTAATCACAAGTTATCCACCAGATTATGTGGATAAATGGAACGATTGTTCTATAGGAATAAATTTGGTAGATTTAGGGTACACCAATTGAACATACCATTTTATGTTTATCATTCCTATAATAGAACACTTTATTTGCAAATCGGAGGTGGAATTTGCCGTGAGAAAACTATCAGATGAATTACTAATTGAATCATATTTTAAAGCAAGAGAATTAAACCTAAGTCCTGAATTTATTGGACTAATTGAGTCAGAAATGCTCCGCCGTTCCTTATACCATAAAATAAAAATGTCTTCATAACTTGGCCCTAATTGGGCTTTTCTTTTTGCCTATTTTTATTCATACTATCTAAAAACCCCAATTTTCTCTCCGACTTTTATTTCTTTCGGGGTATGAATGGTTGAATCGATTTGAAAAATATCTTTTTCGAATAACAAGACAACCGTTGAACCGAAACTAAAGTAAGCCATTTCACTGCCCTTTTCTAATTCGGATCCTTTGTGTGTGGTTTCAATCGAATTAACAAACATTGCTCCAACCTTAACAATTGCTACATGCCCGTAATCTGTTTTAGCTTCAGTAATCACCCGATAATTCTTGGCAAGCGTTCGAACTCCATATTTTAATCCCAACTTATTGACAGGATATGATTTAGAGCCAAGTGTCCATTGCTTGGTGACAATCCCATTTACTGGGCTATGTATGCGGTGATAATGACTTGGGCTTAAATAAAGAATCATATATGTACCATGTATATATTTGGCTAATAACTCTTGGTCACCAAGCATTTCTTCAATGGAATACCTCTTCCCTTTGACCAGAATATCACTCGTCTCTTTAATTTGACCAACATCTTCAATAACAGCATCCACAGGGCTGACAACTGTTTCTTCACTTTTATCAATTACTCTTGCTTCCCTTTTCAATGTCCTAACAAATAAATCATGAAGAGTAGGATAATCTGATAACTCCTTCTCCATTTCTTCTTGGTTTAAGTGATAAATCTTGGCGAAGGAAGGTATCATAAAACGACTAACAGAAGAACGAGCAAATCTTCTTAAAATAACTGATGTCCACCTGCCATTTGTTAACTCAATCATAAAACGATAAAGACCTTGAATCATCGAACTACCCCCAAATAGTGTAAAAATACTCTTTACGAAAAGACATAAAACGCTTAAAATTAAATATTATAGAATAAATTAACGAATTTGAATTCCCTTTTGGCTTAAAAAAAGGAGTGATGTGGAGCATGTTTTTGTTGGACGTACTTGATCAAACAATAAAAAAACTTAAATCGCAAACAGCAAATGTACTTACCTTAACAAACTTATCGCTTGGCGGATTTGCAATAATATTCGGGCTCCATGGGAATCTAAGATTAAGCTTGCTGTTAATTTTTATTGCGGCATTGGCGGATCGTTTTGATGGCATGATTGCACGAAAGTTTAACATCGAATCGGAATTAGGCAAACAGTTAGATTCCATGAGTGATATTATATCATTTGGTGTAGCACCTGCACTATTACTATATCAAGGAATTTTACATGAATTTGGCGGACCGGGTTCATTTTTCACCGTTTTCTACATTGGATGTGGTGCCTTCAGATTAGCACGCTTCAATATATCGGAGAGCAATGGGTATTTTACAGGTTTACCTATTACCGCAGCAGGTTGCTTGGCAACTCTTAGCTACTTGGCCATACCTTATATTCCATCGCAATCATTCCTATTTATTACCATCATTCTATCATTCCTTATGGTAAGTCCATTTAAACTGAAAAAAGTCTAATTATTGAACTTTGGGCATCCATCCGTCGACGATGGATGCTTTTTATTTTCAAAAAAAATGTCTCTCAAATAAAAAAGTTTATGGACAGACACAATTTCCCTTTTCCTTCATAGGAATTAATAATAGGCGAAATAGCCAAAAAAGACGGGGGTAGATATGGATGTCTGGAATCTTAACAGCTCTCGGATATTTAATGAAAGAATTTTTATTCCTTGTCTCCTATGTAAAAAATAATGCCTTTCCTCAACCCCTATCTGCTGCAGAAGAAAGAAAATATCTTCGCTTAATGGCAGAAGGGGATTCACATGCGCGTAATATGCTAATTGAACACAATTTGAGATTGGTCGCGCATATAGTAAAGAAATTCGAAAACACAGGGGAAGACTCGGAAGATTTAATTTCGATTGGAACGATTGGTTTAATTAAGGCGATTGAGAGCTACTCTGAAGGGAAAGGGACAAAGCTAGCAACTTATGCCGCACGTTGTATCGAGAACGAAATTTTGATGCATTTAAGGGCCCTTAAAAAAACAAAAAAAGATGTTTCCTTACATGATCCGATTGGTCAAGATAAGGAAGGAAACGAAATATCATTAATCGATGTACTAAAGTCAGAATCTGAAGATGTAATCGATACGATTCAGCTGAACATGGAACTTGAGAAAGTAAAGAAATACATCGAAGTCCTTGATGACCGAGAAAAAGAAGTAATTGTCGGGCGCTTCGGTCTAGATCTGCAAAAGGAAAAAACACAACGAGAAATTGCGAAAGAATTGGGCATATCAAGAAGCTACGTCTCAAGAATTGAAAAACGTGCCTTAATGAAAATGTTCCATGAATTCTATCGGGCTGAGAAAGAAAAAAAGAAAAAGTAAGAACAAAAAGCGTAAGCGCCCGTTTAGCGGCGTATGGACTGGAGCGCTCCAACCGAGATAAAGGAAACACG
>NZ_JBALSN010000191.1:21008-22851 GCF_036966985.1 Neobacillus drentensis
GAACTATTTCAATTTATCCATAATAATTATTTTATAATTTTGTATTTAACAAAAAAAACAGAGCCGAAAGTTTATTTCAGCTCTGTTTTTCCATTCTGCATCGGATTATTCCATTTAACTCCACCATCTATCGATTCATATATATCATTATTTATAGTGGTGAAGGCTATTTGGTTTGGATCTTGAGGATTGACTGCTAAGTAAGTAATTGGATTTTCATAATCAAGGAATGGAATCTCGATATTTTTTTGTTCACCAGTTGCAGGATTAATTGTTTTTAATAATATTTTCTTGTTTTCCACACTTGAAAATAAAACTGTATCTCCGCTAAATGTAAGCGACGTTACCATAAATGGATTTGTGATCTGTTTCATCGTATTTCCGTTATCGATCGAATAATAAATACCAGACCGTGTCGGCATCGCGATGATATCCCCATTTTTCGGATGAACGGCAATCCTTCCATAGGAATCCGCATTAAAATTCTTTAATGTACTATTTTTCCACGTGGCCCCATTATCCTTAGAATAGTTCAGACCTTGACCTAAGGTTTTTGCATTTGGGTCTTCTTTAATAACATAGAGACCTTTTCCTGAATAACTTGCGCCCATGAAATGAAAAAGCGACTGACCGTAGAAGGATAGTTTACTGATAGTTTGTCCTTTATTGACACTTTGAATGATACCGAGTGGATCCTTTAATCCCGAACCTTTTTGTGGGTGTCCGCTTGCAATAAAACCAGTACTTAAAGCTTGAAAACTATAGTATTCATGTTGGTTCGTTGTTGCTTCAAACCAATTTGAACCGTTAAACATTTTTAAGCCCTTATCTGTCGCAACGTACAAAGCAAAATCATTTCCTGGATAACCAATACCAAGAATCTGACCTACCTTTAATGATTTCGCTTGAATAATATCATAGGTAACTTTTTCTTTCTTTTCTGGTTGTGGCTGCTGCTTTTGTTCTTGGCTTGTGCCTTGACAACCTGAGGCCACTAGCAGCATGATTCCGGTCAACACTGCAAGAAAGACTTTCTTTGTTTTCTTCACTTTATTCCCTCCATACTAAACTATGAGGTATTCATTTATGAATCCTTATCCATCCACTTATACCCCAGTCCCCATACGGTTGTCAAATATTCATCAACTGAAAATCCTGTTTTTCGTAATTTATCTCGTAAATTCCGAACATGGGAATCAATCGTCCGGTCCTCCGCCTGAGCAGCATAACCCCAAATTGTTGTCAATAAGTGTTCCCGTGTAAATACTTTATTCTGATTTTTAAGTAAAAGCGCTAATAAAGCAAATTCTTTTGGTGTTACAGGAATTTGCTGATTATTGAAAGAAACACTGAAAGAGTCCTCGTTCAATTCAAGACCCTTAAAGCCAATTATTCCTGTATAACCTGTTTTTCTTCTTAAAACGGCATCAATACGTGCAAGTAATTCTTCTTCATCAAAGGGTTTTGAAATATAGTCATCCGCACCCATGTTTAAACCCTTTACAATATCATTTTTTTCACTTCGTGCAGTCAGCATGATAATCGGGATGTCCCAGTTTTTTCGAATTTCCTGGCATGCTTCCCAGCCATCCATTTCAGGCATCATTACATCTAACAAAATGATTTCCGCTTTCTTCTCTTCTTGCAAATAATGTATCGCCTGCCGAGCAGTTGTCATTTTTATGCAGTTATATCCCTTGGGAGTTAGATAAAGGGAAAGTAAATCTAACATTCTTGGTTCATCGTCTACGAGTAGTATTTTTTTCACGAACTTCCACTCCCATAAATAGAAATCTAGAATTAAATTATACTATATACAAACTAATACAAATATGAAGATAAT
>NZ_JBALSN010000192.1:0-4509 GCF_036966985.1 Neobacillus drentensis
TTTTTTAATATTGTAAAATAAGAAATATCAGAATACATTTTCATTTGTAATGTAATCGCTGCCATACGAAATTTGCCTTGAAATATAATATACACAATGATTCAATTAAGGATGGAAATAATCAAGAGTGGTTTGAGCAAAATAATGTTGTACTACTCAAAAAATGCCAAACCAGTGTTGTTATATAAAAGGAGCGGTAACGATATGTCAAAAATTATTGCAATTAATGCGGGGAGTTCTTCCTTAAAGTTTCAATTGTTTGAAATGCCAAGTGAAGATGTTATTACAAAAGGATTAATCGAAAGAATCGGTTTAAATGATTCGATTTTTAATATAACGGTTAAAGGTGAAAAAATTCAAGAAATAATTGATATTCCTGATCATGAAGTCGCTGTAAAAATGCTTTTAGATAAATTAACGACTTTAGGAATTATTAAATCACTTGATGAGATTGTTGGAATTGGACACCGTGTTGTTCATGGTGGAGAAACATTTACCGATTCTGTACTGATCACTGACCAAGTGTTAAATAAAATTGAAGAATTATCTGAACTTGCGCCATTGCATAACCCAGCCAATCTAACAGGAATCAAGGCTTTCATGAGCGTACTTCCTAATGTTCCAGCAGTAGCTGTATTTGATACGGCATTCCACCAAACGATGCCACAAAGCTCTTATCTATACAGCTTACCAATGGAGTATTACGAAAAGTATGGTATTCGTAAGTATGGTTTCCATGGAACTTCTCATAAATATGTTTCACAACGTGCAGCAGAACTTCTAGGGCGACCTGTTGAACAATTACGTCTAATTTCTTGTCATTTAGGAAATGGTGCAAGTATTGCAGCAATTGAAGGTGGAATGTCAATTGACACATCCATGGGCTTTACACCACTTGCCGGGGTGACCATGGGTACTCGTTCAGGTAATATTGACCCAGCATTGATCCCATATATTATGGAAAAAACCAATAAAACGGCTGAGGAAGTACTTGATGTACTTAATAAAAAGAGTGGTATGCTGGCCATGTCCGGTTTCTCAAGTGATTTACGTGATATTGAAATTGAAGCGAAAAAAGGCAATGAGCGTGCGAAGCTTGCTTTGGATGTGTTTGCTAACCGGATTCATAAATACATCGGTTCTTATGCTTCACGAATGAATGGTGTCGATGCTATTATTTTCACAGCAGGAATTGGGGAAAATAGTGACACAATTAGGGAAAATGTTTTAAGAGGTCTAGAATTTATGGGTGTTTATTGGGATCCAGCTCTTAACAAAGTAAGAGGCGAAGAAGCATTTGTTAACTATCCACACTCACCAGTAAAAGTATTAATCATCCCAACAAACGAAGAAGTAATGATTGCCCGCGACGTTGTACGTCTTGGTGACATTCATTAATCGATAATATTTAAAAGGCAAAAGCTAGGGCATAGCTTTTGCCTTTTGTCTTTTTATCCAGGTAATTCTTTATGATATACTGGAAAAAGAAAGCCTTGCCGTGAGGGGGAATCAACCATGCCATTAACAGACCGTGAAGTAATTGTCTTGAGTGAAATACAGGATTGGGAAAGAAATTTATTTGAATTCGAGCCGAATGATTTCCAATTAACCTATGAAAAATTTCTGCAACAATCATTCTCATTACTGCCTGATAAGGTTCAAAGCCAATTCTTTTCAGTGATCGATAGCTGGCTGTTTCATTTACATAGCATGATCCAAGGCTCTCAGTTGCAAATGGATGCAAAGGATAGAATTCTTTCATCAGGGCGAATCTTTCATAATGATCTAGAAAAAATTGAAGATCTAAAAAAATTAAGCATTGAACAATTACAATATATTGCTGAGCAGCAAATTGCCCGTCATCGTCTTTATTCCTTTGCGCAAGGGGGATTAGCTGGGACTGGTGGTCCACTGCTATTAAGCACAGATATACCAGCGATAGCAGTGATTAATTTAAGGGTTGTCCAATTAATTGCGATGACTTACGGGGTGGAAGTTAATACCCCATTTGAAATGATGACCTCTCTGAAGGTCTTTCACACGGCTACATTACCCCCTAGACTGCAAGGAGCAGGCTGGAGCTCACTGATGGAAGAATTAGAGGTGCAGGAAGACTATTATTTTTATGAAGGAAATGAAGAAATAACTGATATCACCTGGCTTGAACAACCGGTTCAACAACTTATGAAAGCGCTGGTCATTGCGCTGTTTAGAAAAAAAACGATTCAAGGAATACCGCTAGTCAGCATGGCCATTGGTGCTGGTGCTAATTATCAGTTAACTAGAAAAGTAACGGATGTGGCTCATAAATATTATCAACTTCGTTACCTACGAGAAAAAAAGAGGAGTTAATGGGATGAGTACTCAAGAACATAAAAAGGCCGCACCTAGAATAGTTAATTGCAAAGTTATAACAGTTAGTGATACAAGAACTAAGGAAACAGATAAAAGTGGAAAGTTAATGATCGACTTACTCGAACATGCAGGTCACAAGATTGTTGATTACGTCATTGTAAAAGATGAAGCAGAGCCGATCCAAGATGAAATCGTTAAAGGATGTGCAAGGGAAGAAATTGATGTCATTTTAACAAATGGCGGAACGGGGATTGCCAAGCGGGACGTAACAATTGAAACGGTAGAAAAATTACTTGATAAAGAGATTGTCGGTTTTGGTGAAATATTTCGGATGTTGAGTTTTCAAGAAGATATTGGTTCTGCTGCCATTCTTTCAAGGGCCATAGCTGGTGTGGTAAAAAATAAAGCAGTATTCTCCACCCCGGGCTCTACAGGCGCCGTTAAGCTTGCAATGAATAAATTAATTCTGCCTGAACTAGGGCATGTAGTAAGAGAAATACAAAAAGACCTCTAAATAGAGAAAACTCCCTTTTTCGATGGAAAGGGAGTTTTCTATTGATGGACTTTTGTTGAAAGAACTTCGTTTGCTCGGTACCATAGCCATAAATCATTAATAATGGAAGCGAGTTCCGCAATTTCCGTGTTCAGTTGACATGAACGAGGAAAATTACTTTCATTGGAGAGAAGTGTTTGTTTCAAATTAATTTCGGTTTCAATTTCACTAATCCTGTCAGGAATAGAACCGCGGACTTGTTCCCAGTAAAAGAGAATCTTTTGTTGTGTTTCCTCGTTGTATTGGTCCCATTCCAAAGTTAATTCGGGCACTGGAATACCAAGACGATGATCAAAAGAAAAATATTCTTCCATACGATTGCCTCCAATCAGACTTACTACATTTTATTTTACTATACATTTATCACCCATTCACTACAAACCTATGTTTTTAAAATTTGTAAAGAAAGCACGAAGCTTAAAATCAGCTGCGTGCTTTTCGACTCTATCTTAGGCTATATCTTTTTCTGTGCGAACAACGAGAACGTCACAATGTGCATAACGAGTAATATGTTCAGAAACGCTGCCGATAAAAAACCTCTCGACAACGTTTAATCCAGTTGCACCGCAGATAATCAAATCTACTTTGTGTTTTTTAGCTAAATCTCTTGGGATACGTATTTTTGGAGAACCATAATCAATTTCATATTGCACTTTAGTTAATCCTGCATCCTCGGCTTGCTTTCGGTAACTTTCAAGCATATCTTTTGCCAACTTTTCTGCTCGATCTCCAATAACCGTGTCATAAGCCTCAATTAATGCAAATGTTCTAGTGTCAATAACGTGGACTAATAATAGGGTGGCATCATTTCTCTTGGCCATTTCAATTCCTTTTTTAAAAGCCCAATCAGCTTCTTTTGAACCATCAATAGCGACTAAAATATTTCTATATTTAAGTCCCATGATTAATCATCTCCTTAGTTAAATTATACATTATTTAACAAGGAATAACTGTTGCAACTTTTCGAACAATATAGAGGTGACCTTCAATGGAAAGGAGATTTGAATGATGGGAAAAAATGAACAAAACAAAAAGTTTGTATTTGAATTTAATGAGCATGGGACCAATGAAGTAAGCCAGCAAATTATGGATTCATATAATAGTGGATTTATTGGCGAAGGCACAGCAATTGCTGATAGTGCCGATTTTGCTGGAACCGAGAGCTAATTTTGTTGATGGTATGGAGGGGCTGTCCTAATATAGGATAGTCTTTTTTTGTGGACAAATGTCTTGGAATTTTTGAAATAAAGGGCAGATACCCAAGAATATGCATTTACATATGCATATTCTTTAATGTGTCTATTAATAAAATGAGGAGGAGAAACATGAGTACAGAAATGTATGGAGTGCCTAATAACGTAGATGTGAACTATAATGTGGTTGATCCTACAGATGAAAGAATTCGTCCAGGGTTTGGACATTTTGGTGGGTTTGGACATTTTGGTGGTTTCGGCCGACCAGGATTTGGATTCGGTGGTTTTGGCCGACCATTTGGCTTTGGCTTTGGTGTCCCATTCTTAACGGGGTTAGCAGCAGGTGCCTTATTAACCCCAGGTTGGGGATACGGGTATCCTTACTACCCACCATACCCATACCCATAC
>NZ_JBALSN010000193.1:0-6907 GCF_036966985.1 Neobacillus drentensis
AGATGATTATATGAAAAAACCTCCTCAATTGAAAATGGTTGAGGAGGATCGTTTATGAGATTAAACTAGTTTATGTGCATACCACTTTTTCCCTTTAAACCGTAAGCCAAAGATGAGTCCCCGAATTCCCCATTCTACAATCATGGCGACCCAGACACCGACAATCCCAAATCCTAAGGTAATTCCTAAAACATAACCTAAAATAACCCGTAACAACCACATGGACAGCAATGAGGCGATCGAAGTAAAATTCGAATCCCCCGCTGCCCGTAATGCTGATGGCATAATAAAGCTTGGTGACCACAGTAGTGGTTGGGCAATCGCACCTATTAACACAAGAGTAAAGATTGTGGGAACAATTTCTTCCGGTGGATTGAACATTTTTATCAACACCGGAAACAATGGTAATAACAATAAAGCAGCAATGACAAAAATAATCGAGGAAAGGCCAATTAACGAAAAGATAAATTTCCTCGCGTCCGCAATATTCCTTCGCCCAATGCACTGCCCCACAATGGTGACTATGGCAATGCTAATGGAGTTAGGTCCGATTTGATATACCATCATTAACACATTGGCAATTGCAAAAACGGTAAGTGAAAGGGTTCCTAACTGGACAATAAATGTTTGCGTAAGCAGCTTTCCACCATTGAAAAAGATTTGTTCTGCAGCGAAAGGCAGCCCAATAAACATGACCTTTTTTAAAATAGACAGATCGATTCTAACCGCATTTTTTATCTTGAAGCGGATGGTCTCATTGTATTTTAAGACATAAACCAAAGAAGCGGCCATTCCTAAAAATCTAGCCAAAAGCGTGGAAATGACGAGCCCTTCCACACCCATGTGAAAGAATGTAATCAATAGTAGATTAAGAATCGTATTAGTTAAATTCATTACTAACGATAAATTTAAGCAGGGCTTCGTTTCCCCCACACCTCTTAACGCACCAGTCACCGCTTGAAAGATCGCGATGAATGGATATGAAAGACAGCTGCCGATTAGATAAATTCGAGCGTTTTGAAATACATCCGCTTCCGCTTTACCAAATAATAGGTTTAAGGTTGGCGTATGAAAAATGATGACTAGGGTGCTGATTAGGACTGAAAAAAGGGTAACGGCAGTTATTGCTTGTGTCGCCGTTTTGGACACCATCTCCCCATTCCCGCTCCCTTTATATTGGGCTACAATCACAGTCCCGCCTGTTGCGACCGCTATAAATACATTGACTAGGAAAATATTCAATGAATCTACCATACTCACAGCACTAACCGCAGCCACTCCAGCCGAACTAATCATCGCTGTGTTTAATAAACTCATGATAATTAAAAAGGCTTGGTCTACGAAAATCGGCAGGATTATGGCAAATATTTTCTTGTAATCTATGGATGCGCCAGAAAAATACTTATCTAACAAAGAAACCGTTCTGTGCCTAATATTCAATTCTAATCTATTCAATACACAACACTTCTTTAATGGAATTTTTGGAAAGGTACCGGCCATATTTTAATACGGATTATTATACCACGAATTGGAAGTGCGTAAAGGTTTTTAACTTCTGTCAGAAATGTCCATTTATCGTTGCGTTCGCAGTTCTACACGACGAATTTTCCCCGAATCCGTTTTAGGCAGTGCCTCGATATATTCGATCACCCTTGGATACTTATAAGGAGCCGTTAATTTCTTAACAAATCCCTGTAACTCCGTAGTTAACTCCGCTGTTCCAAGAATCCCATCTTTCAATACAACAAATGCTTTAACAACATTTCCTCTGATTGGATCCGGTAAAGCGACTACCGCACACTCCTTTACCGATTTATGTTTCATTAATGCATCTTCTACTTCAAATGGTCCAATCGTATATCCAGAACTGATAATGACATCATCTTTGCGGCCTTGGAACCAATAATAATTATCCTCGTCTTTCAATGCACGGTCACCTGTCAGAAAATATTGACCTTGATAAGAGGAAGCTGTAGTCACCGGATTTTTATAATACTGTTTAAATAATGCCGGGAAATCGCTTCGAATCGCAATTGTTCCGACTTGGTTGATTGGTGCCGGATGGCCGTCTTCATCGATAACATCAATAAATTCTTCTAGCAGCGGCTGTCCCATGGATCCCAATTTTTTCTCATCAACATTTAAATTCGCTATCAATAACGTACTTTCTGTCTGGCCATAGCCATCGCGAATCAGGAGCTTAAATTGTTCTTTAAACACATCGATGACTTCCCGATTTAGTGCTTCACCGGCAGAAACAGCCGTATGCAGATGGGAAAGATCGAAGGTGGAAAGATCATCTAATTTAGCCATCATCCTATATTCGGTAGGTGTGCAGCATAAAACATTTACTTGGTGATCTTGAAGAAGATGTAAATATTTGTGCGGATTAAACCTGCCATGATAGATAAAACCTGTGGCACCCGAACCAAGTATCGATAAGAATGGACTCCAGACCCATTTTTGCCACCCTGGGGAAGCTGTAGCCCAAACCAGATCGTCCTCACTAATATTTAGCCATTTTGACGCCGCAATTCTTAAATGTGCATACCCCCAGCCATGGCTGTGAACAACTCCTTTTGGCTGACCGGTTGTCCCAGATGTATAAGCTAAAAAAGCAAAATCCTCACTCAACGTATCGACATCACTGAAAATTTCTGATTCTTCCGCGACTAACGCTTCTAAGGAAAGCCAATTTGGTACTTCCTCACCAAAAGCAATCTTATATTGTAAAAAAGGAGTTTCCTCTTTAATATTTTCAAATTCTTCAATTAACTCAGAATAAGAAATGACGGCTTTCGCTTCCGAATGATTTAAGCGATACAGTAAATCTTTTGCTCGTAAAAGTTCTGAAGAAGGGCTAATGACGAATCCTGCTTTTAAACAGGCTAAATAAATAACATAGGATTCAATGAGACGAGTGCTCATAACAACAACCCGGTCACCTTTCTCTAGTCCTAGTTTCGTTAATCCATTGGCCAGTTTATTGGCTTTTGTGATTAACTGAGCATAAGAGATCGTTTTCGTTTCTCCAAGTTCATTTAGCCATCGTAAAGCTATTTTTTCAGAATGATGCTTAGAAATTTCACTTGCTAAATTAAAGCGCTCTGGTGCGATCAATGATTTCAAATCCACAATTGTCAATCTCCATTCTTAGTAGTTTAGATTTGGGGTCCCAATGTAATTCGTTTGAATCTTCATGGTTAGTATCTGGTAATAACACTAGATATTGAGTAATATTTACTCTTATAATAATATCACTTTATAAAACTATGTAAATTATTTCGTCTCCACTACTACTAAGACCTATTATCTGGTCTTAAGTATAACCCCAAAAAAACCAACTATAAAAAATAGTTGGCTTCGTAAGAACTCTTATTCAAATAAAGGACTAACTGCTTTTTCATTATGAATCCGGTCGATTGCCTCAACAAGAAGAGGCGCAACAGAAATCGTTTTAATTTTACTACTGATTTTATCTTCCGACAATGCAATCGTATTTGTCACGACTAATTCTTTAATTGGTGACGATTCTATTTTTTCAATCGCTTGGTCTGTAAAAACAGGATGCGTACAGCCGGCATAGATTGCTTTTGCCCCATTTTCTTCTAGAGCCTTAGCTGCTAAAGAAATGGTTGCCCCGGTATCAATCATATCATCAATAATAATGGCATTTTTGCCCTCGACATTCCCAATCACATTTATGGTTTGGGGACCATTTTCTTCAAACCTTCTTTTATCGATCAGGGCAAGTGGAACGTGTAAGAGGTTGGCTACTTTTCTAGCTCGACCAATGCTGCCATTATGAGGCGCGACGATAACTATATCTTCTAAACCTTGTTCCTTAAAATACTGTCCAAGAATTGGAACACCATAGAGATGTTCTACAGGGATATCAAAGAAACCTTGAATTTGAGAAGTATGGAGGTCCATGGTAAGAATCCGACTTGCTCCAGTCTTTTCCAAAAGGTTGGCCACTAATTTTGCTGTAATTGGCTCCCGTGACCGTGCCTTTCTGTCTTGTCGTCCATATCCATAGTATGGAATGACCACATTTATGATACTAGCTGAAGCTCTTTTTAGAGCATCAATCATGATGAGGAGTTCCAAAATATTATCATTGACAGGGTACGATGTAGATTGAATAACATAGACCTCACTGCCGCGAACACTTTCTTCAATATGAATTTGAATTTCTCCATCACTGAAATGAGATACTGAACTTCTTCCTAACTCGCATCCCAAAAGCTCTGCCATCTCTGTTGCTAGCTTTTGATTGGAATTCAATGAAAACAGTTTAAATCGTTTATTTTGTTGATATGTCACCTTAGATCCTCCACACGTTTGAATTTCTACTTGTTACAAAAATTATCGATTCATCTTATTTTACTATATTAATCATCATAGTGGTAGGAAATACACCAGAGAGTTAACTTTTAATAGAGAATCCTTGTGCTTTTCTACAATCAACCGTTTGAGTTAGTGAATTTGGACATTAAATCAGCTGTTGTCATAATGGTCGCAAATTCTTGATGCAAAGTGGCAAGTTCAAATGTTTGTACATCCTCGGCGGAGCGCTTTATTCCTTTATGGTCTGTAATTTCAAATGCAGCGATCGCGTCCTCGATTAGGTATGTATCGAAACCAAAATTTCCACTCATCCGAGTGGTGGTAGATACGCAATGTTGGGTCGATAGACCTGTAATGATGACCGATTTGATTTTTAGATTACGTAAATAAGTTTCTAATTCCGTACCGATAAACGCACTATTTACATTTTTTTGAAAGACCTTTTCATCTTCTTTAGGACGAATCATCGCTTTAAATTTTATCCCGTTTTTATTTTTATAATAGAGAGGCGATTGAGGCAAAAGAGATAAATGTTGAGAATAGATAATCGGCCATTTCTGTCTGCGCCATTCGGTAAGCAAGTGTAAAATATTTTCCTCCGCATTGAGATTGTTCCGCTTCCCCCAGTACGGATCATCAAAACCTTCCTGCACATCTAAAACCATAATAGCTGGTGGATTTACAACAGGATTCATTCTGTTTTCTCCTAACTTACTTTTTCCAAGTATCTTAAAATGACTAGGTTAATTTTTTGTAAAAAGGATGAATCGTATTCATGAACATCAAAAAAAGCGCGCAAAAGGTTTCGCGCACTCATTCTTATCTGTAAATTTTCGGGAATTATTGATTATTCATAGGTTTAATAGAAGATAGTAACTGTTCTGCCCCTGTCACTACATCATGAACAATTTTACTTGCTGGTATTTCGCATTGTAGAAGTCTTGTCGCCTGTCCGGCCCATAGAGCTATATAGTCAGGATTATTTTGCATAGCTGCATATCTGCGAATATCATTGGTCATGGTATTTTGTGTTGGGAAATCAGCTGGGGAAATCTTGGCATTATCGTAAGCTTGAATAAAAGCATTTTTGATTCCCCTTGCTGGACGACCTGAAAAAACTTTGGTAATCACTGTACTTTCTTCTGTGCTATTGATGAGCGCCTCCTTGTATACACGGTGTGCCCCTGACTCAATCGTTGTTAAAAAAGCAGTCCCCATTTGAACTCCTTGTGCACCCAGAGCTAAGGCAGCCACTAGGCCGCGGCTATCCATGATGCCTCCCGCAGCAACAACAGGTACTGAAACTGCATCAACGACCTGTGGGACAAGTGAAAAAGTTCCGACTGTAGCACCATGGGTGTTTTTTTCAATTTCAAATGTCCCTCGATGACCTCCAGCGTCACTCCCCTGGGCAATAATAATATCTACTCCATTTTCCTCTGCGAGCAGTGCTTCTTCAACAGTTGTTACCATGGTAGTAATAGTGATGTTTTGTTGCTTGGCGATTGCCATTTTATCCTCCGGTAGGACCCCGAATGCTGTGGAAATGACAGGAACTTTTTCTTCTATTAATACTTCAAATTGTTCCTCAAAAAAATTGTTTGTTTTCACTTGGTGTACTGCCGGCTCAATACCTAAGTTTTTCCTTATGTCATTAAGGACTTTCTGTGACTCTTCCACTCCTTCATAATGATCGGTCAAATTTGTACAAAACAAATTAACGGCGAATGGTTTGGTTGTCCGTTTCTTAATTTCTTTGATAGCCATTCTAATTTCTTCTGGTTTCATATAGGCCGCGCCCAAAGTCCCTAAGGCACCAGCGTTCGATACATTGGCAACAAGATCCACGGTCGTAGGTCCTCCCGCCATACCTGCTTGAATAATCGGATAATCAATTTCTAAAATTCCACATAGTTTTGTGTTTAATTTCATAGAAATCCTCTTTTCTACTATTATTACTATTCGATATATCTGAAGAGATTATTTGAACAAAATGACTTATTACAATACTAACAAATATTGGTTTTCTTCTAAACATAAATACATTAATAATATAAAAAACGATACTTCCAATGAAGTACCGCTTTAATAATTTTTTTATATTAAATTAAAGTTTTATGCAAAACGATAGTAAATCAATAAAAACGTTGCTAGCACAAAAATGAAGTTTAAGAACACAAAGATAAATTGATCTGTTTTTGTTTTATGCATTTTTATTGGCGGGTTATAGAATGAAACACCTTCAATAATAAAGATAATCAACACAATGTGAATCATGAAATGGCCGATGACTTCTGTCATTCCAAAAAGCATGGTGGTTGAGATGAAAATAGCAGTGACAACAAAACCTAACACTCGGTTTAAAACACCGACTACTAATAAATAACCAACGACAAATTCAATAAATGCTGCCATAACTACAAATAAACTCGGTTCAAAGCCAAATGTTGGCACATGATGGTTTGCGACAATATCTAAAGCCATACTTGGATAAACCCATTTTTCAACCGCTACCCAGCTAAGCGATAATCCTGTCCCTAAATACAGAAATGGGAAT
>NZ_JBALSN010000193.1:6958-9232 GCF_036966985.1 Neobacillus drentensis
AATAAATAATCCTAATAAAATCGAAGCACCAATTTTTGTAGAAATATGATGTGGAATCAATAAGAACCCGATCGTCACCCATGTTAATACTGTAACGACCGTACTACTAATATGGAACTCAGGAGCAAAAAGAGTTCCATTCACCATTTGTATCATCAGCGCAACAGCCGTTCCGTACTTTAACAAATATCTAGAATACTTTCTTAAACTGGAGAGACGATCTTCCATTTTTTTCACGGGTCCCCATTCGGCCATTTTTGGAATGATTAATGTTAATGAGGCTAATACAACAGCTGCCACAAGAGTTAAGAGTAAAAACATCGGTGATAATATATTTTCAATAGACTCCTTATGTGGCACCACATTTGTGAACCACTTCACATGAGCTTGTGCAAAAATTGGTGTCATAATAAGCCCTAATGTTAATAGTATCTGAAATACCTTTTTCATCTGTAATCCCCCTAGTAAATATAAACAACATGAATATAGTGATAATATACAACACTCTTCCCTCCTCTAACCATCTTAATATTGAACAATTTGTGAAATATATCACAAATATTGTATTCAATAATATTTTTCATGTGAATAGGAATGCTAAGTCACTGTCCATTAACACTATTTAATTCATAGCAATACAATCTATTAGAGTTGTATGCTATCATATTGAAGTAAAATTATTAATAGGAGGCGTTTCACCCCTTGTCCCGATTTGAAAGAGCAATAATTATTGGTGGAGGCATCTCAGGGAAATTAGCAGCACGTGTTGTGTCTGATTTTTTTAAAGAGGTAATGATTATCGAACGTGATTACGAACCTCAAGGCCCAATACCAAGAAAAGGTGCCCCACAAGGTGAACATTTACATGCGCTCCTCCAAGCTGGTGAGCATGGTCTCGAGGCGTTGTTTCCAGGTATAACAAAGAAATTCCACTCAAGTGGCGCAGTAAAAATAAACTCTACACAGGATCTTGCATGGTTCCATCATGGTGTCTGGAAATTACGTTTTAATGGAGGATCCACGACAACTCTGCAAACGCGCCCACATTTAGAGTGGCATATTGACCAATACATAAAAGCTATACCGAACGTAACATTTCTATATAATCACACGGTTCAAAACTATGTTTATAATGAGGTAAAGAATCAAATAACAGGAGTCGATGTTATCGATAGCAGTGGCGGTGAAAAAAATCTAACAGCGAACCTTGTTATAGATGCAAGTGGAGTGAACAGTCTTTCTAGTAGTTGGCTAAACAAACGTGGTGTTTCTATCCCTGAACAAAAGGTGAAAATTGGGTTAAGTTACATTAGTAAATCTTTTTACCTGCCCGAGAACGATGAAAGGGATTGGAAAATTAAAATCGTTTATCCTAACCCGCCACATGAAAAAATAGGTGGGACCATCTCAAAGGTAGAGGGAAATCGTTATATTGTCACACTCAATGGCTATCATAATGAAGTAAATGAAAAAGATGTAGTAAAAAATAATAACGACTTTATGGAGTTAACAAAAAAATTACCTAAATTAGATATCTACCGTGAATTAAAGGATGCGGTCCCCCTATCCAGCACATCAATCTATCGTGTTCCCCATATCGTTTGGAGACGCTTTGATAAAGTAAAGAGCCTGCCAGATGGACTTTTATTAATAGGTGATACGGTTTGCAGAATTGATCCCGTTTTTGGTCAAGGCATGAGTATTGCTGTATTAGAGGCACTAAAGCTAAAAGAACTCCTTCAGAATGAAAGCCATGAATTACAAAAAGTCACTACTCACTTTCATAAACAAGAAGCAAAAATCATCGCCCCTATTTGGAATATGGTGATTACAGAAGATTTTCGCTATCCCGAGACCATTGGAAAAAAACCTGCAGGTCTTTCCATTCAGCAATGGTATGCCAAAAAGATTTTCCTCTTATCATCGGAAAATCAAGAAATATATAATTCGTTCATCAAAGTCATGAACCTAGTTCGTCCGATGACCATACTAATGAGCCCTCGAATTATCAAACAGGTATTGAAAAAGACCTTATCAAAATGATTTTTTTATGGGCCATCATCCCTTAAATAGGGTGTCAGGCACCAGTAGTTAATATTAGCAGGTGCATTTAAATTAGTTAGGACCTGGTTCTATATGAAAGAACCAGGTCCCCTTTATCCTTCTAATTAGCTACTCTTCATAATATCCATTTTATTTAACAATGGAGTTTCATTTAAGGCCCGCAATTTTTTAATATCTACTCTTATCAAAAGTGAAATCGCTAATGCAATG
>NZ_JBALSN010000193.1:9309-11793 GCF_036966985.1 Neobacillus drentensis
TTTCACGAATCCATGAGACGAATATCGGACCGACTAAACCGGCTGCTGCCCAGGCTGTCAAAATGTAGCCGTGAATGGCACCCAGCTGCTTCGTTCCAAATAGATCGCCTATATAGGCTGGTATCGAAGAAAATCCTCCCCCATAACAGGTCATGATCATATAAACAATGATTGAAAACAGAATACCCACTGTAAGGTTTGGTAAAACAAAGAAGGCAACGATTTGGAAAGCAAAAAATAGTGTATACACATTTGGACGGCCAATGTAATCAGAAATAGTCGCCCAAAGAATACGTCCGGAACCATTAAATAACCCCATAATTCCAACCATCGTCGCAGCAGATGCGGCTGTCATTCCTACTAGCTCTTGTGCCATTGGTGACGCAACGGAAAGAATGGCAATCCCACAGGTTATGTTGATAAAAAGCATAATCCATAAAGCCCAAAATTGTCTTGTTTTTACCGCTTCATTTGCCGTTAATTGTCTTAGATCCTGTTTTATCTTTTTATTGCCTGAAGTCTCAACTGTTGAATCAAAGCATTTAGGTACCCAACCCGCTTTTGGCGGAGCAAGGTATTGAGCGGAACAAAAAATGACTAGAAAATATGTACCGCCAAGAATATAAAAGGTGTTGGAAATGCCGTATGTTTGGATTAAGTGATTCATTATCGGACTGCTGATCATTGCTGCAAAGCCAAACCCCATAATAGCAAGTCCCGTTGCCAATCCTCTTCGATCAGGGAACCATTTGACCAATGTTGACACTGGTGTAATATAGCCAACCCCTAAGCCAATACCAGCAATGACACCATAAAATAAATAGAGTAATAGTAACGATTCAAAGTGTACAGCTGCCCCAGCCCCTGCAACTCCGACTCCAAAAAATAAAGAACTAAGTGTCCCAGACACTCTTGGTCCGAACTTCTCAACAAAGTGACCTAAGAAAGCCGCGGATAATCCTAAAAATAATATCGCTAAACTAAATGTAAAAGAAATCTGTTTTAGACCCCAGCCCATTTGCTGCTGTAATGGGGTTGTAAATACACTCCATGCATAGACGGATCCTATCGAAATATGTATCCCAACTGCAGAAAGAGCAATAAGCCATCTATTTTTCATCTGACCCTTCATCCCCATTTCACATAATATTTTTCATAAATACCTAATACAATTCAATCTTTTAAATATTTCCACTCCTTGTGTATTGTTTGTTATTTGACTATATTAACCTACAAATTTATGTATTTCAAGTAAAATATTCAGTTAAAATACGAATTATAAATAACATTTTTTTAATTAATGTTCGTATTTTTATCAAAAAGCATATTTAGGTCTTTCGCCTTTTTTTCTATTTTCATAAAACATCTTCAAAAGAAACCGCATACAATGTTGGTGAACAAACAAGGACAGGAGGTGAAAAATAGATGGGTTCTAACCATTGTTCCTGCGGCATTTTTGGAATTTTTCTTGGATTTTTAACAGGTGCCATTTGGTTATTGTTTGGATTATTGTGGGTGACTTCATTGCTTGGAGTAATCGGCCTAGTCGGTTTAATTGTTACCGTTCTAAAATTCCTTATCATTTTAATTGGCTTCCTTGCATTCCTTATCTTTGGATTATGCGTATTTAAGAAGGCATGGCATCACTGTAAGTGAAATAGCATGCAGGATTAAACCAGCTTGGATTTATATATTTTGTGAGGACAGCCTCAATTAGAGGCTGTCCTTTTCAGTTACTTCTATACAAAAAAAGCGGGCAACTAGGGCTCTTTAATGCCCTGTTGTCCCGCTTTTTAAATTAGAATTTAGAATGATAGTTATCGATTTCCCATGCATGAACAGCTGTACGGTAGCTGTCCCATTCTGCTTTCTTCATCGAAACATACTCGTTGTAAACGTGCTCACCTAGTGTATTAGCCGCAATATCTCCTGATTCTAATTCTTTTATTGACTCTGCTAAACTTCCTGGCAGGTTATCGATGCCACGGAAGGCTCTTTCCTCTTCTGACATATGGAAGATATCTTCATTAATTGGAGCTGGTGCTTCTAGTCCTTTTTCGATTCCATCTAGACCCGCAGAAGCAATCACTGCAAACGTTAAGTAAGGGTTAGCTGATGGATCTGGGCAACGTAATTCAACACGTGTAGCAAGACCTTTTTTTGCTGGAATACGAATTAACGCTGAACGGTTAGACGCTGACCAAGCAATATAACAAGGAGCTTCATAACCTGGCACTAAACGCTTATAAGAGTTTACTAGCGGATTTGTTACTGCCGTAAAGCTCTTCACATTTTCTAGAACACCTGCAATGAATTGATATGCTATTTCAGATAATTGTAACTCATCGGATGGATCAAAGAATGCATTTTCGCTTTCTTTAAAGAATGACATATTGACATGCATCCCTGAACCATTGATTCCGAATACTGGCTTTGGCATAAATGTAGCATGCATTCCGAATTTCTTCGCTACTGTCTTCACGA
>NZ_JBALSN010000194.1:0-18880 GCF_036966985.1 Neobacillus drentensis
AATAATGTCTATAACCGTATAATTTTCATTAGTGCCTATAATGGAGTGAAGAAGATGAAAATTGGAATTATTGGATTGGGTGATATTGCTAAGAAAGCCTACCTGCCTGTTCTTTCGGAAAAGGAAGGTATTGAATTAGTGCTTTGTACAAGAAATCAAGACACCTTAAACAGCTTATCAAAAAAATATAGGATTCAAGAAAAGGTTCAGTCTGTAGAAGAACTAATCATGATGGGCATCGATGCAGCCATTGTGAGTACTGCTACAGAGGCCCATTTTGAAATAGCTGAAACCTTACTAAGAAATGGGATCCATACATACATAGACAAACCGATATCGATGAATATTCATGAAACCCAAACAATTGTCAAGCTTGCAAAAGAGAACGATAAGATTGCCATGGTGGGTTTTAATAGAAGATTTATACCGAAAGTCAAAGAGCTGAAAGAAAAGGGAAAAGCCAACTTAATTATCATGCAAAAAAATAGGTTCTCAGCTCCAGACTTTGTGCGAAGGTTTGTTGTGGAAGATTTTATCCACGTAGTCGATACACTCAGATTTTTGATGGATACTGAGGTCAAGGATGTCAAGGTAGAGTACCTTAAAAATGGTGAAATGCTTGAGCATTTGGTCATCACGCTCATTGGAGAAGGATGTACCGTTATTGGGATCATGAATAGAAATAGCGGGGTCACAGAAGAAATCATTGAATACATGACTGGACAGGATAAATACGTCGTAAACAGTCTCGTAGAAACAACTCACTATCATAATAAAGAAATAAATATTTCAAAATTCGGTGACTGGGAGCCAACCCTGTATAAGCGCGGCTTTTATCAATTAGTAGATCATTTTATTGATTGCGTTCAAAATAATCACCCACCTGAACCATCTATTGATGATTCACTGATTACCCATGAAATTTGCGAGAAAATCGTGAATTATATTGATTCATCCGATGAATAGATATGATTTTATGATGTTCACATAACAGAAAACTGTAGGGCCCATTTTAGATATTAACTGAAATGGGCCTTATTGTTACTTAACGCATATTTGTTCGTTGTAGATTAAGAGTCGATATTTCACTTAAAAACTAGGCTCTGTTATAACTGATTGTTGATTTCACTGTGTTTGAAAAATAAACGGACAAATTCCGTTTAAATTGGGAAATACCCATATTTCTTTAAAAATAAAGGAATTTTTTCCGTTTATATTATCCAAATCTTTGGATTTTGTCTTATTTAGAGCAGTTAATCGGAATATCTCCGCTTATATCTGCATTTTAGGCTTCCTCTATATACATTAGCCGGAAATTCTCCGCCTATGAATCCTCACACCTACATGAAAATCAACAATTAATAATAACAGAGCATACAACTAGAAACGCTAGAAGCTGTAGGGTTATAAGAATAGAAATATCGTAAGGGCGTAAAAAACCAAATATATATAATCGAAATGACAATCGCAGCTATGTTTTAAAAAAGGCATGGTTGAATGGAGACAACAGTTAACAATCTTTTCAGGCATTTAAAGGGATAAATCCAGGGTTGGTGCCTGCTGATACGAATTCTAATCAAAGTTAATATTTCTTATTCAAACCTAGACTAAACTTAATTTCCGCATCACATAGATCATACTTATCCCTAAGTACTTCATGAAAAAGTACGCAAAACTTATTCTCTGCAATTCCATAAAAATAGGCGAATGGATTTCTTACATTTCTGTTGAACTTCATCTTTCTAATAAGCTGTTTAAAGGATTGGATGGCAACATCTTGGATGTGATGTAGATCAAGTTCCCACCTGTAGCTAGCTGCAGCCAAATTCACTGTCCTCCAATACTCTTCGATGGTCTTTGCTGCAGGAAAAAAGCATTTTACTAGCTGGACAAAAGGTTGTAGAACTTGGTCACTCACATAGGTGTGATTTAATTCGGGCGCTTCTTCTTTACGTTCTTTTATCTTTTGATCTTTTTCAGTTTTTAAAAGATTATAAGTTTCTTTAGGGTGGTCCAGGATTTCCTCTTTAGGTAGTTCATTTGCAGGAAATCGATTGATGATATATAAGTTACTAGATTGCGAACCGTTCTTTCTTTCTGTTTCATAAACAGTTAGAATACCCAATTCTTTTGCTTTTAGAATCATTCGTTTAAAGGTAGAGCGCGAGATTCCATTAAGGTTGTATTCTTCGTGAATCGCTTTTAAGACCGTTCCAATTTTGGCATTGCATACGCCGGGGATTTTTGCAGAAAAACGAACCAGCCGCTTAAACCCAACTAATTCCCCTTTTGAAAAATCATGCTTGTGGAAGGTTAACCACTTCTCGATATGTGTATTCAATTCCTTCAGCGAACTAAATTGTGAAAATTGCTCGAATCCCTCAATATTGCCTGACTTTAAACCCACCATTTCCAGACACCCTTCCATCGCTTATTTGTGCTTGCCAATTGTTAATTCAACAATTCCAGCACCTTCACGATACCGGTTTTAGCAGCACAAATCGAACGACTAAAATTCAAATTTGGGGCCATTTTTATAGTGAAAAGCATTATTTTCGGGGTCAAATTTGAAATTTGAGCCGATTTTTGCAATTTAAGCTATTTTTCATATCAATTTAAAAACCAGGGGTGGAGACCATGGGGACATGAAAATTGCCCTTTTAGAGAGTGGTTTTTGAAGACAAACCTCGACAATCCTTTTGGAAATTTAGAGTGAGAAAACTATGTGGGGAGCGTGCTGAGTCAATTTTTAACCAAACGTTTGTGTAGTTTCGAAAAGACGGGGTTTTAATAGAATAATAGAAGATTGAGAGAATCCCATCTGATTTTGGAGAATGGTGAGTTATTTCCTGCGGAATTATCGACAATTTTTTTTCGATAATTATATGGTAAAAGCCTATAATAAATAGATGCGCCTGTTTTAACCAAACGTTTGAATAGTATAGCATAAATCGAAATTGGTCGAATACAAGCTACCTATCATGTGAAAATAGGATGTGAATCTAGTTTACAAGTAACTAAAAGAGGACTGATCATCAGTCCTCCTAGAGTCTCACCTATTAACGCTCACATGCAATTAAATCTTTATCGCGGTCACTTTTTTTATTTTTGTCATACAGTGCTTTTGAAACATAAGGCTTGTACTTAGTTTTTCCACCTTTGTTTTTAACCTTGGATGAACGTGCCACTCCACCTTTGAAGTCCTTATTCAAAGCAGTACAGTTTTTGTAAGTTTTAATCTTTACTTTCGCCTCTGCAGTATCAGTCAAACTGAAAGATAAACCAAAAACTAACCCCAAAGATAGTAAAATAGTAACTAACTTTTTCAACTTTATTCCACTCCTAATATTGAAATCTACTTTCCATAATAGGATATTACTAGGTAATTATCAATATGAATATTAGTAACTTTAGTCTATTTGACCGTTAACGTCATAGAGAGCATTTCCTTTAATCGGGAATGCTTTTTTATTTTATAAAAATACAAAATATCTATTTTAAATCCTTCGTATAAATATAAGCCGCACTAACCCAGCCTTTGGTTCCATTGCCCGTTTTCACCTGATACCATGCTTTCGCCCCATCCATCGTTACTGTGCCATCTGCTTTCATGACAATGGAAACATAATCATTTAACGGCAGCTTTCCTAGCGAGGAATTGGATGTTGATGGACCCGTCCGGATATTTAACTCCGAAACTGTCACTCTTCCTAGATTTTGAACAGATATGTAGTTTTTAAAGTTGCTAAAGTCCACATCATTGGTCCAATATTCTTTATTGTCCACTTTCACCCGCAGCCAAAAGTCATTGGTTTTTTCCAGAACGTAAAAGGAGTTTCCTTTTTTCAGCGTTTTTACTGAATCGTGTACGCCCTTTTTACTATTAAGAACAATTTGTTTATCTGCAGGAAGTGTAACAACCGTCTTGATATCGGGCGGAAATATATCTCCACCGACAGGAATGGACGGCCTCGTTGGGACATCGATATTGGTATCGGCCTTTGCATAATAGGATTTATCATAGGAAAGAATCTTTTCCATATGCTGGCCAATCACTTTTCCCCAATTCGGATCGCTGGCGTAAAAAAAGTTCATGCCCTCACTACTAGCATCAATTCTTTCATTCGTTAAGGTTTTGGTACTGAAACCCAGATATGCCCCTTGGTACTTCCAATTGACCGGATTTAAATAGGTCGATTTCATTTCACGGGCAATATAGTCAATACATAACTCCACACTTGCAAAACGATAGGCAGCTACAAATGGCGCTGCATCATAGGCACCAAAGCCAAATAAGTTGTTCTTGGCAATCGAAATGCTAGAGGTCCCATAGGCACTTTCGTGAATGGCATGGGCCGCCAAGTATAGAGGATTGACCCCATATTTCTTCCCGGCATCAATAAATACCTGTCCTTTATTCGTCAAAATACTCGACTTCCCCGTACTTTTTACATAGCCAGCAATGTAGTTATTAATCTGACTGGCGGTTACAAGGGATTGAGTCCTTAAATCAATAAATTGGTAGGTATCTCTCGTACCCATTGGATCACCCGTTATTACCTGTTGCAGGTACGTTCCAAATACATAGCCGCTTTTCCCAGTATAGCTGACTTTATACCAGCCATTAGATGTTTTGCTGGTTGGTATAATGATTGATCCTCTAGGAATCACGGTTAAAACATCAGCTGTTGTCGCCGCAGCTTGTCTTAAATTTAATTGATCCGTAACCGCATAGGTCGTCTTCGTTACGGCTTGCTCGGTAATGGTGTCGGTTGGAGGATTTTTGACCTCTCCGTTGTCTGTTCCTCCCGTGTCGGGCGTTTCAGCAGGCTTAGAATATTTCGTAATATCGCCGCCATAGACATAGCCGGATTTCCCGTTATAGGAGACCTTATACCAATCTCCGATTTTTTGCTTAGAAGAAATGATTGTTTGTTTTGGAATTTTCACTAGTTTTGTATAGGCTTTTCCATAGGATGCATACAGATAGGTATCTAGTTTGGCTTGATACTCTGCTGCCGCAAAGGAAGTCAATGTTGCTTTGCTTACCTCTCCGCTATAAACATAAAGTGTTTTTCCATTGTAAGACACCCGATACCAGACCTGTCCGACGCTATTTACTGCTTGATAGGCAGAATAAAGTCCATTGCCGCTTGCGAGGCTGTATACCGCGCTCTTCTTTGTATCTGGAGTAGAGTATAGCTTCAGTGTCTTTTTTGTAAAATAATAGCCGCCGCTAATTGCACTATATTTATAGTATTCCTTTAAAAAAGTACCTTTTAACCAGCCCGTGATTGTTGCATTTTTCCCTTTGGAAGAATAGGTATAGGTCACCTTATACCAATCTGTTACTTTCTCCGCGCTTATGATTGTCTTGCCCTTTGGAATTGTAAGTAATGTTTTATATTTTGTGCTGGCTCCTGAGCGGATGTTGACGTTATCGGTGGTTTGGTACGTTGTTTTTGCAAATTTAACCGTTTTTGGTGATGTAGAAATTTTCTTGATATAAGAGGCGCTAACCCAACCTGTATTGACGACTCTTTTCCCTTTCAGGGTGTATTGGTAGGAAACCTTTACCCAAGTGCCTTTTTGTTCAGTGGCTGTGACCGTTTTTGATTTAGGGACTAGAAAGATTGCTTTATATTTTGTCGAAGGTCCCGTTCGCAAATTAACATTGTCAGTCGTTTGGTAGCTGATATTAGCCAATTTTATGGTGCTGGCAGCATATGCCAGCTGCACTTTTGATGGAATACCTGGGGTGACAACTTCTCCTACTAATAAACTAGTAGATAAGAGAAGAACTTTCCCGATATTTCTCATTGACACACCTCCCTGTCGGATTTCAAATGCTCCATTTATGCATTTTTCTACAAATATAAAAATAACTCAAATTTTGCCGAATGTTCCATTCTCCCATTAAATCTGGGAAAATATAACGTTATCAATTCCTATTATCGCTGATAACCTCTTGGTTTTAAATAGTTTCCAATAAATACTTGTTGCAATCAGAAAAAATGGGTATATTTACTCATATGAGATATGGAGATTTTTCGGGGAATTTGTCATCAATCGCTGACCAATGTGGGGTAAAATGACAAAAACACCCATATTCCAACCTTGGGTGTTTTCGATTCGTTTATTTTCAATTCTTTAAAATGACTTCATTGACCACTCTTTCGGCCGCATGCCCATCTTCTAGGTAACAAAACTGTTGATAAAATTCATTCATCCGTTCATTTGAAACCGTTGTGTTCACTAGGTCTTTTATAGCAGCAATCACTTCTTCTGTTGTTTCGACGAGCGGTCCTGGTGCTTTTTCTTCAAAATTAAAGTAAAAACCTCTAATATCATCCTTATATTCTTCAAGATCATAGGTAAAGAATATCATTGGCCGTTTCAGATTCGCATAATCAAAAAATACAGACGAATAATCCGTAATCAGTAAATCACTGATCAAGTATAGTTCTTGGATGTCCTCATGCTTGGAAAAATCCCAAGCAAATCCCTTATACGCCTCCAACTCAAAGTTTTCAGCGACTAGATAATGCATCCGGAGAATGATAATATATTCATCCCCAAGTTCTTGCTTAAGTTTTTCCAAATCCAACTGCAAATCAAGCTTATATTTACCTTCTTGATGAAATTGATTGTCGCGCCACGTTGGCGCATAAAGGATTACCTTTTTAACTTCAGGCAGCTGATGATTCTTTTTGAATGCCTTTGCGATTTCTTCATGACCTTGTTTATAAAAGATATCATTTCTCGGATAACCTGATTCAATCATTTCTTTATCGAATTTAAATGCACGTTTAAAGATTTCTGTTGAATAGCGATTAGGAGAAATTAAATAATCCCAGTTCCGTGATTCAAGATAAAATTCTTGCTTATACTGCTCCGTCGTCGTACCAGCCATGAGCACTTCTTTCATATCATGGGCCAGCTTTTTCAAGGGGGTCCCATGCCATGTTTGCAAGTAAATGGTCTGCTTCGGCTTCGGAATCCACAGGGGCATCCTACTATTTGTCACCCAAAACCTTGCCCTCGCCATCAAAAACAGCCATTTTACCGAAAAGCGTCGTGCATACGGAATTCCTTTCTCAATAAAGCCTTTTTCAAACCGGGGATCGACGCTCCAAATAAGTTCATATTCAGGATGCTTTCTTTGCAGGAGTTCATAAATCGCCCGAGGATTACAACTATATTGCTTGCCAAGAAAGCTTTCGAACATAATTAATTTTTTCTTTGGCGGGAAAAGTGAAACCAATTGAAATAACCATTTGTATCCTGCTATTATTAACTTTTTCACGGATGATACCAATAAAACCGCGCTCCTAACCGTTGTAGAAGAAACACTGAAAGGGCTGCATCAAAAAAAAGCAGCCTCGTGTTTACTCAAAAACCTATTTATTCATTTTCACTTCTTGATTAACCAGCTTCACTAAGTACTCAAGCAATTGCTCCCTTAGTTCCTCTCTGCTTAAAGCCATTTCAATCGTTGTCTTAATAAAACCAAATTTCTCACCCACGTCATAGCGGATTCCTTCAAAGTCATAGGCAAATACATCTTGAAAACCATTCAAGCGCTGAATCGCATCTGTCAGTTGAATTTCGCCGCCTGATCCTGTTTCTTGATTTTCAAGGAGATCAAAAATCTCAGGTGTTAAAATATATCTTCCCAAAATGGCAAGATTCGATGGCGCTAACTCAACGGGCGGCTTTTCAACAAAGTTTCTCACCTCATACATGCGTCCATCTTGCCGGCTCGGATCAATAATCCCGTAGCGGTTTGTTTCTTCCATTGGAACGGGCTGCACCCCAATAACAGAAGAACCTACTTTATCATACATGTTCATTAACTGCTTTAACGAAGGCACCTTTGCTTGGACAATATCATCCCCTAATAACACCGCAAATGGCTCATTTCCAATGAACTTTCTCGCACACCAAATCGCATGCCCTAACCCTCTAGGTTCTTTTTGTCTTATGTAATGAATATCAACATTCCCAGGCTTACGAACTTCTTCGAGGAGCTCGAACTTCTCTTTACGAGCTAAATTTTCTTCCAGTTCAAATGCGCTGTCAAAGTGATCTTCGATTGCTCTTTTCCCTTTACCTGTTACGATGATAATATCTTCAATTCCTGATTCGATTGCTTCTTCCACAATATATTGAATCGTTGGTTTATCAACGATTGGGAGCATTTCCTTTGGCATTGCTTTCGTAGCAGGTAAAAACCTTGTGCCCAATCCCGCTGCCGGAATTATCGCCTTTTTGACTTTACTCATTTGTATGTCTCCTTATTTCGTATTCTAATGTCATTTGCAGCATTACTAAACATTTATATTTAGAACGTTCCAGCATCACTCTAATACTTGATAAAATGATGCCATTGCCTTTTTATTGTATTCTTCTGGAATAAATTCATCAAGTCTAATGTCCAACTCATTTCTCGCCAGTTGTGTAAGACCTTTTTCAAGCCCTTCAATGCTATTTTCAACTAATAAACCATACCTGCCATTTTCCAATACATTTCGATTCGCAACAATATCTGTCGCAATGATTTTCATCCCATGGGTCATCGCCTCTAATAACACCATCGGCTGGCCTTCATAATGGGAGGATAGAACAAAACAATCACATTTCTTCATTAATATAAAGGGATTCTCTAATTGGCCCATCAAATAAACAGAATCCTCCAGTTCCAATTCCGCAATCAAATTCTCTAAGTCTTTCCTTAACGGTCCTTCACCTAGAATATACAATTTTGAATTTGGGAAGTTCTGCTGAAATTGATTAAAGGCCTTAATTAAGTTATCCTGCCCTTTTTCAGGTGATAATCGGCCCATCGTAATGAAATTATAATTTTCTGTAACCGGCTGGGGAATTACCGTTTCTTCGATTGTTTCAAGTTTTTCTTCTATTTTAGTTGGAATAACTATTTTGTATTTTTTCGAATGAAGCATTTTATACAACGAAGGATGGATCTTTGAATGAAGTTGTTTCCTTCCATCATATTCTCGAACAATCGTCAATGCGGACGAATCAATCCAGCCTATCATTGTTCCTTTGATAGAAAGCCTGCTATAGATCCCTTGCTGCGTTCTTGCTTCCTCATCAACATCAACCAATCGACCTTTATAATCCTTACCAGAAGCGACTTTCTCTGTTCCATCTAGATTATACGGCAAACTCCAAATGTCATGCCCATTCCCATGAGAAATAATCGCTAATTTCTGCACGGGTGTATGTAATAAGATGCTGTCTGTAAGCAATTCAAAACAGCCTTGGTCAAGCCAGCCTACGATCCGGTCATCGATACTAAATTTGTAGTAATTAGCAGCCTCTGTTTGTACCTCGCGTAAAATAGCGACCTCTTGGGTTAGATATTTCATGGCCGGTGCAATTTCAGCTGCACCTATTACAACAGGTGGTCTGTTCCAGATCATCTTGTTTTTCGGATGCGAGATTATTGCCCGTGCCTTGAAGACCGTATTACTAATAATTTGGTCTTCAGCAATCGCCTTATTGATTAACGATTCCGTTATACTCTCAGTCAATTCTTCATTCCCTAACCTTAATATTTTCTCTGGATTAATCGAGTTCATGACGAAATCAAATTTTATTTCCTCAGCAAATTCCGCTAAATTACTTCTGTTTAGCTCCATTGTTGCCGGAGACACACTTACAAGTTTGTCAAAACGATCATAAACGGAAAAGAGCCCTCGTAAATTAATTCGATGGGGGCGACGCCCATTTATGACCTTTTCACTATCTGTACGAATGTCATTATGCATATAACAGATTTTTTTCTTTGCATCGGAAGCAAGCAAATATTTGGCCCAATACAGACTATAACCACTAAAATCGATCGCATAATCAAATTGTGCCCGCCCGGATAGTCTGTTGTATTCCCGTTTGTAGGCATTCTCCGGGTAAAGTTTTTTGGTCACTTTACTATGTGCCCCTCGATTATGAACAAATTTATCCCGATACACTTCGAAAAGACTACGTACTTCTAATCCGTTTCGAAATAAGAACCTAGCATTCTTATTCACCTTTGCGATATTATTTAAGGCTTCTTTCGATTTTGGTGATTTCATGAAGATACTAACATCATACTTACTATAATCGATGTTATCGACCAGATTGATAAAGGATGATGTAATGCCATTGTTTAACAACCCGCCCGGATAAATAAGGATTTTCTTTTTTTCCCGGTCCAATTGATTAATGACATTGACTTGATCTTTTTCCTGGTTAAAGACGTATTGGACGATTCTAGCAGTAACCTTTCCATCATCATGTGATGTGAATTTATTTTTTGCTGCCTGATAGACGAGGCGATAGCTATCACTTATTTTCTTGATATCTTGAACGGCGGCAGCTACTTCTTCGATTGTAAAGAGCGTAGGCCCTGGTAGTTCATCCTCAGATAAATACATACCTCTTTCTTCCCGGTAATCATCATAATCCCAAATGTAGAATAATATTGGTTTACCTGTTACAAGGTAATCAAAAAAGATACTCGAATAATCGGTGATTAAAAGATCCACAGTACTTAACAGCTCGTTAGTATCTACAAAATCCGGAACTAAGATATCTTTAATTTCAGTAAATTTCTTCGCCTGATTATACAAAAAGGGATGAACTTTGATCAAAAGGTTATACTCGTTTCCTGCCTTTTTTCTCAAATATGTCATTTCACTAATGATTTGAAACATATCATTTTTCGCCTTTGATACATTAGTCCCTTTCCATGTGGGTGCATACAGAATCGTCTGTTTATTTTTATCGATTTCTAGCCCTAATTGAGTTAGGAAGGAATGGAACCTTTCAGAATCGGTTTGATAGGTTAGATCAATTCTCGGATACCCTTCTTGAATAATTTCTCCATTATATAGTCCGTTAAGTTTATAACTATCAAGAAACATTTTGGTTGTATGGTCATTCGGACTTAAGAGATAATCCGCACTAAGAAAATTCCTAACCACATTCTGCGAATGGGCTGGATTACCAGGGATATCAAATCCCATCCTTTTTAGCGGGGTCCCATGCCAAGTATTAATATAGACTTGCTCTTTTTTGGGAATAAAAAAAGGCTGAAAGGTAGAATTATTAATTAGGTACTTGCTTGTGGCTAACCACTTTAAATATTCCTTTGAATTACGTTTGACAAATATCACATTTTTCAAGTCTTTGTAATTGGCAATCACGCTTTCTAACTCTTTCGCCTGATTGATAGACCAAATATGTTTGAAATGCTGAAATTCGGGGTGATGTAAGAGGTATTTAAAAATGGCATATGGACTATCGGTTACACTTTTTCCGTCCCTGCTCTCATAAAAAATAGTATGGTCCATCACGTTTGATTTTTCATAATACCTTCTATACTGGAAATTTCTGCGATGATTGGCCTTTCTAAAATAATTATAGAGGGGTCCAATAATAAACTTAATTCTTCTTTTTAAAACCTTTTTATTCATGAAAATCTACAGCTCCCTTACCAGTTCACTTTCTTATAATTTTTATTAGTTATTCTTACCATTTTTGATGCTTTATATGTACGGAGCTGACAATCTACTTTTTCTAAACAACAAAAAAGCAAATCGATGAACAAGTTTCCTTGTCATCCATTTGCTTTTTAAGAACTGCCTATCATTCTTACTCTAATACCTTATAAAACGTATCCATTGCTTTTTGATTATATTCTTCGGGCCTAAAATCGTCAGGTGTATGTTCAAGTTCATTTTTCGCCAATTGATTGAGTCCCTTTTCTAGCCCCTCAACGCTATTATCTACTAATAAGCCATATCTTCCATTTTCCAATACCGTTTGATTCGCAACGATATCGGTGGCTAAAATCTTCATGCCTAGAGTCATCGCTTCCAATAACACCATCGGCTGACCTTCATAGTGCGAGGAAAGCACAAAGCAATCGCATTTTTTCATGATTTTAAACGGATTTTCAACCTGGCCAACTAGGAACACCGAATCTTCCATTTTAAGTTTACCAATTAGATTTTCTAAATCCTTCCGGAGCAGTCCTTCCCCTAAAATGTAAAGTTTAGAATTCGGAAAACCTTGATGAAACCTAGCAAAGGCTTTAATTAAATGATCTTGTCCTTTTTCAGGTGATAGTCGACCCATATTTATGAAATTATAGTTTTCCTTCACCGGCTCGGGAATGACTGATTTTTCACTTGCAATCTCTGCACCTGCAATAATGGAGAAAGCACGTTCATCCAGCCAGCCTAGTTGTTTCCCATTGTGATAAAAAAAATAAAAGGTCCCGGCTCGAGTTTTATTACTTTTCGTCACAATCACCTTAGAATCTTGTAATTCACTGGCATCCATCATTTTTTGGCAGCCAAGGTTGGGGTATGGTTTCGTCCAAACGACATAATCATTGGGGTGATCAATAACAGCTAGTTCGTATAAGTTATGTTCCTCCAGCGTGCGATTGTCCAGTGTCTGGATAAAACTTTTATACTTTTGATTATTCACCCTTTTAAAGGCTGAATATTTTAAGTTATGCTTAGATTCTTTATCATACCTAAGTACTAAGGCCGAAGAATCAATCCAGCCAATGAGGATACCATTGATTGAAAACCGGCTATAGATCCCATGCTGCGTTCTGGCTTCACAATCAACGTCCACTAAAATCCCTTTATAGTCCTTACTTGATGATATTTTTTGAATACCTTCTGTTTTATAGGGTTGATTCCAGATATCATTGCCAGACACATTCTGTATAACGGCAGATCTTTTGACCTTTTTTTCGTATAGGATGCTGTCTGAGAGCACTTCAACACAAGCTTGATCAATCCAGCCGATGATCCGTTCTTCCAAACTAATCTTAAAAGATACATTTGTGTTGGTTTGAGCTTCCTGTAAAATAGTAACCTCTTTATTTAACAAACTATTAGCCCGCGCTGTTTTCTTTGCCCCTTCCAAACCTACTGGCCGATTCCAGATAAAATAATCTTGTGGTTGATTAATAATGGCTCGGGCTTTAAAAGGGATGTTGCTAATCAGTCCTCCTGTTTGTGAACGGTCTATTGAGAGCTCATCAGATTGATCCGCTGCACCTTCATTGCTTAATGTTAAGATTTTTTCGGTATTAATGGAGTTCATCACGTAATCAAATTTCGACTCATCTGCATAGGCCGACAAATTCTTTTTATTCAGCTCCATGGTCCCAACCGATACGCTAACCAGTTTATCAAAGCGAGGATAGACGGAAAAAAGGCCTCGTAAGTTAATCCGGTGTGGTTTCCTGCCATTAATGGTTCGTTCACTATCTGACAGCAGATCATTATGCATATAACAGACTTTTTTCTTGGCATCAGTAGCGAGGAGATATTTTGCCCAATATAAGCTGTACCCGCTAAAATCGATAGCATAATCAAAATGGGACTTTCCAAAAAGTCGTATTACTTCGCGAAGATAGCCGTCTTCAGGATAAAGTCTTTTTGTGAGATTGCTATGCGCCCCGCGATTATGCACGAATTTATCACGATAAACTTCATGAATATTAAAGACAGCCAGTCCATTTCGAAAAAGGAATCTTGCTTGTTTATTTACCTTTGCCATATTATGAAGGGTCTCTCTTGACGTAGGTGTTTTCATAAAAATACTCACATCATACTTCGTAAAATCAATGTTATCCATCAGATTAATGAAAGAAGAGGTAATGCCATTGTTCATCATCCCGCCTGGATAAATAAGGATTTTCCTTTTGCCGGTGTCGCAATTTTTGATTACATTTAACGGAGCCCTTTTTCCCTTAAAAATGTATTCAGCGATTCGCTCTGTTACATGCCCATCATCATGATGGGAAAATCTATGTTTTGCATTAAGATATACTTCTTTATAATCATCGCTTACTTTTTCAATATTCTGTACAGCATCTGCCACTTCATTAATCGTAAACAATGTCGGACCTGGCAGCTCGTCATCTGATAAGTACCGTCCCCTTGTTTCATTATAATCATCGTAATCCCAGACATAGAAAAGGATGGGTTTATCCGTCACAAGAAAATCAAAGAAGATACTAGAATAATCGGTGATTAAGAGATCAATCACACTTAATAATTCATTCGTGTCGACAAAGTCAGGGATTAAGACATCTTTAATCTCTGTAAATTTTCTAGCCTCTGCAAATAAAAATGGATGGACTTTGATTAATATGTTGTATTCTTTGCTGACCTGTTGTTTTAAATAGGACATATCCGAAATAATTTGATACATATCATTTATTGCTTTTGAGACATTGGTCCCTTTCCAGGTAGGTGCATACAGAATAGTTTTTTTGGTCCGATCAATTTTCAACCCAATTTTGGCTAAGTAATCGAAATATGGATTTGCTTCCGTATGGAAGGTAAGGTCCATCCTGGGATAGCCTTCTTCAATAATTTCGCCATTATAAATCCCTTTTAGCTTATAACTGTCAAGGAACATGTTGGTTGTATGTTCATTCGGGCTAATTAAATAGTCGGCACTAAGAAAATTGCGCACAACATTTTGGGAAACGGATGGGTTTCCTGGGATATCAAACCCCATACTTTTCAGCGGAGTTCCATGCCATGTATTGATATAAATTTGCTCTTGTTTGCGGATAAAAAAAGATTGAAAGGTAGAATTGTTGATTAAGTATTTACTAGATGCGAGCGCTCTGAGGTATACTTTGGAGTTTCGTTTGACAAATGTTACATTATCTAAACGTTGATATGCGGAAATGATAGTTTCTAAATCTTCAAAGTTGCTAATCGACCAAATATGATGATAATCCTTATATTCAGGATTATGCAGTAAGTATTTAAAAATAGCATAGGGGCTATCTGTTAAACTTTTTCCATCGCGGCTTTCATATAAAATGGTTTTGTTGTTTACAGTGCATTTTTCATAATACTGTGTATATTGATAATTGATGCGATAGTTTGACTTGGCAAAATAATGATAAATCGGATTGATGATAAATTTGATCCTTCTTTTCAACACTTTCAAATTCATGGAACAACCCCCTATCCAACGAAACGTTGATGGAAAAATTCATATATTTCCCAAAAATTATAGCATATTTTTAGATGCCAAACTATATCAAGACGGTACCGTTATAGCTGGTATTTGTTAGCCTGATTGTCGAATTCTGTTTGACTGGAACATTGTACTAACCCAGCCACTTTACTATAATGGATACAAGACCAATCACAAATACAGTTAAGGGGCAGTTACAACATGCTTTTTTCGATGATCATTCCTGTCTATAATGCAGAAAAATATTTACATGAGGCGATTGAAAGCCTTATTAATCAAACAGTGGATTTTAAACAAAATGTCGAAATTATTTTGGTTGATGACGGCAGTACCGATCAATCAAAGGATATATGTCAAAACTACGTCAGCAAGTATCCTAACAATATTAAATATGTCTACCGCGAAAATGCCGGCCCTGGCAGCGCCAGGAATACCGGTCTCAATCATGTTTCAGCTCAGTCAGATTACGTTGGCTTCCTAGATGCCGATGATCTTCTGTCCGAGGATTCACTTGAAAAAGTGGGCACTTTTTTTTCTCAGCATGAAAATGTTCAACTAGCAGTGATTCCACTCTACCATTTTGAACGAATCGATACCCCTCACCGATTGAACTATCGTTTTGAGCAAGGAGACCGGGTGATCCATATTCTCGAGGAGTACACGGGAATCCATTTTCATATTGGCGGATGCTTTTTTAAAGCGAAACATTTCCTTGATAATCCTGATTTTAGATTTCAGACCGACATCAAATTCTGGGAGGATGCCCTCTTTATCAATACCTTCTTACTTGAACACAAGCAATACGGGGTAGTCTCAGAAGCAAAATATCATTACCGCCGGCGTGTCGATGAGGATTCACTCGTTAGTAACGCTTGGTATCAAAAATCACGGTACACGGAAATGATTAGACGCTGCTATTTAACACTGATTAACGAATCAAGGAGTCACTATAACGAGATCCTCCCATATGTGCAGTTTTTAATTACGTATCATATACGGTTGTACCTTTTTCCTAAAAACAACCCTATTATCTATGAAGTATTAACGAAGCAAGAGCAAGATGAGTTTTTTGAGGAATTTGTTCAGTTGATTCAATTGTTTGATAAGAAATACATCAAAGAACAGGACATGCCCTTTTATTATAAAACCTATTTGTTAAACCTAAGTGAAAACGGCTGGCCGTACAAAGAAAATATAAGTCCCAAGAAGATTGAAAAACAAAAGGTTGTAATAACTAAATGTCATCACCGTGCATTAAAGTGGACAATAAAAGGTCACTTCATGAATAAAGTCTATTTTATGAAGGAAAATGATCGGCTGTTTATCCAGGCGAAAGACAAGATTAGGTATTTGCCAAAAGCCGAACTTCCTGGAAAGCTGCGTATCATCTGGGGAACCGTAGTACGAAACTACGAGCATGCCGGTTTTGAAACGATTCTACCCTTCTATCGGAGTAAATTCCAATTCGGCCTAGAAACCGAATCCGGCAGAAAATACATGTTAAACGAAGTAAATTTGAAAGAAGTAGAGTTGGATTAATAGTAAAAAGGGTGAATCCAAAATGGGTCCACCCTTTTTTCATTATTGATAGACAGGAACATCGTAGAGCAACGTGAATTGTGTTAACGTACTTAACATCTGTGCCATTCTCGTTGTTTGTTTTACAGCCCAGCCAATATCTGTTGCATATTGATGGGATGCAGAACCATAAGTGTCCATCGCTTCTGGATTCCAGCGCATTTTGTAGAGGGTGTCTTGTCCTGCATGAATATACTTTTCAGCAGCAAATTGTGCACCGCCTATGATCGCTTTCTCAACGGTCGTCCACCCATGGTCATAGGCGAACTTGGCACCATAATAATCTGGGTTGCTGTCATAGGCACCGACGCCATAGACATTATAAACCGTTACGCCATTCACTTTAATCCCCGTGGCAAGCTTGCTTGTTCCATTACCAGTTTCTAAAAGCGAATGACTGATGAGGTATATTTCATTAATGCGGTAGGTTTGTGCCGCTTTGATATACGAACTTCCCTTACCAGCTAAAACCCCTTTACCATAAAGAATGCGGTTATTCAACTCAGTTGCATTGGTCCCTGCTGGATTGGAAAGGATTAAGAATTGCAAATACGTATCAGAACTTGCACCAAAATTCAACGGGTCCAAATAATATTCAATCTGTAAGGACGTAGCTCCATTCCATGTTGAATCTGAATCAGTTACAGGCGAAGCCTTCATTTGCATATTAACTGCTTGATCTAAAGTCAAATCATAAACCGTTTTTCTTTGTTCACCAATATCTACCTTTTTAATGTAACAAATAGTAACTTGTCCATTCACCGTGGCATAGGACTTATACCAGTTTTGACTATAGTTATAAAATTTTAATATCATACTCTTCTTATAGTCTTTAAGTACCTTTGAATCTCTCGAAGGTAATGAGTAGACATGGGTAGGTGATTTTAGTGTAATACCTTGTAAAGTAGTATTCGAGAAGTTAACCTGTTCGAGATCATTTTTATTAATATAAACAGTCTTAACTTTCCCATTCACAGTCACATACGACTTTTTCCAATTGGTTGAATACGAATAGTACTTTAAAATGGTACCTGGTTTATAGCTCTTTAATACTAGGGCATCCCTTGTTGGAGAAGCATACAGCTTGGTAGGATTTAGTAAGGAAAATCCTTCCTGTTTTTCAGATTTATCAACAAGCTGGTCAACTTGATCCTTAGCTAGATACACTACAGTTGGAACTCCATTATAAGTCACGCTCGACTTATACCATTTTGATGAATAAGTGTAATACAATAACGATGCTCCTGAACGGAAGGTTTTTAACACCTTTGAACCTTTTGATGGAGCTGAATACATGTTAGTTGGATTTGTTAAAGCAATCCCTGAATGTTTTGTAGGATTGGTTGTTGGTTTTTCAATATCCTCTTTATGAATGTAAATCGTACGGAGTATGCCATTCACAGACACTACCGATTTGTACCAATCACTTGTATAGGTATAAAAAGATAGGAAGGAATCTTGTGCAAACGTTCGTAATACTTGAGAGTTCCTTGACGGTGTGGCATACAAATTAGTCGGGTTCTTTGAGGCAAACCCTACTTGTTTAACAGGATTAGTGATGACTTGCTCCACATCATCCTTGTTAATGTAGACTGCTTGCGTCACACCATTGATATTTAAGCTTGATTTATACCAACCAGATGTATAGGTATAATATTTTAGTAGAGAGCCTTCGCTATAAATCTTTACTACTTTTGAGCTTCTCATTGGCGAAGAGTATAAATTAGTTTCCGCCTTGATTGCAATCCCTTCTTGTTTTACAGGATTGCTGTCAGATTGTTCAATATCATCCTTATGAATATACACGGTTTGATATTTACCATTAACATTAACACTCGTTCTATACCATTGTGATGTATAAGAATAATAGAGTAAAAATGAACCCTGAGGGTAGGATTTTACCGCTTCAGATGTTTTTGTTGGTGCGATGTATAAATTGGTCGGATCCTTCAAGGAAATCCCTTCATATTTAACAGGGGTTGAAGTTACTAAATCAATCGCACTTTTTTGAATGTAACCTGATTTATTGGTGCCATCGACATTGACAGTGGTAACATACCATTCTGTTGAAAAATCATACAACTTTACTGAAGTACCTTCAGTATACGTATGAAGGATAGTTGAGTTAGTAGAGGCTTCTAAAAACACATTGGTTTCTGGCTGGATCGTAATCCCTGTGAGTTCGACCTCAACGGTAGTATTTGCATCCAGAGTCACATTGTTCTTCTCAACTGTAGTGGTTGTATCCTCAGTTACTGCTTCCTTT
>NZ_JBALSN010000194.1:18939-33095 GCF_036966985.1 Neobacillus drentensis
GTTGTATCCTCAGTTACTTGATCCTTCTCGACAGCAGTTACTGCTGCCTCCGTCGCACTCCCCTCTGCAAACGCAGGTAAAGGGCTCATTATTGTGAACAATAAGCCTGCGATAGCGGCATGCCCAACAATTTTTCTAACCTTCTCCATAATACCTCCTTAAAAGTGATCAAAAATTTTTAAGGGCTCCCAATTGTCCCTTCAGTCCTCTACAAAGTTTGACCTTGAAATGAGAAGCATCGGGTTCTCTCTCTAAAACTAGGAAGATAGTAAAAGCAAAACTTCAAGAACATATTTCAGTAGACGAACCAACTTCTATTCTATCAATATACTCCTAGATTTTTAATCTATTTTTACAAATTCCGACAAATTACTTATACCGATTTCGACAATTTATGGGACCTTTTAATCAAGACACAAAATTAAAGAGCTATTTCCTTATTGAAAATAGCTCTTTAATAACTTGTTCTATCTTATTTTTTTGTTTTTGTTTGATTAATTTGGCGAATCGCATCATAAACCCTTTTACAGTTATCTTGATCCGTAAAGGAATAAAATTGATTCACACGTTCCTGGAACGATGCTTCCATTTGGCAATTTTGATTCATATATTGAATAATTCTGTCCGCTACCTGCTCACTTTCAGTCAAGACATCACCAAACCCCATTGTTTGATAATCAAAATACCCTTCTGCCAAATGGTTCATTCCAAATTGATAATAAACCACCGGTTTCTTTAAATAAGCAAAATCAAAGGCGACCGAGGAAAAATCCGTAACAAGTAAACTGGATTGATTAAAATTATCACGATAACTGCTATTCATGTCCGCCACTTCAATCGAATCATCAATCTGATAATCCTTCAACTGCTGCCTGATATTAGGGTGTGGGAAAAAGACAAGCTTATAACCTTTTTCCTTTGCCACACTTAATAACTTATCATTGTTCAGCAGATCATTGAAGGCTTTAAAGTAATCCGATTCCTTAAAGACAGGATTATATTCGCGCGTTCCAGTGATTGGATTTAGCTTTGCTACCAAATCGCTGCGCCATGTCGGCATGATGAGAATCCGCTTCTTATCATCATTTTGCAATTTATCAAAGCGCGGAAACCCTGATAATAGGACCTCATTTTCCGTGTAATCATAATGGCCATTTACAATCGAATCGTATTCTTGGTTGGCCGCCGTGATAAATAAACGAATATTCTTTTTATATTTATTTAACCAACTCGAAATATCGTCCTTTGTGATGCCGTGTTGCAGGAAAATAAAATCATATGTAAATAAATCCTTAAGATACTTTTTCATTTTCCCAAATGGATTGACAATAAACTCATCGGCATGAGAGGAAATCAATTTGTCGGCGAGTAATAAATAACGTTTGTGCTGGCGCGATCCATACGGAATAACATTGCCAATCTTTTGAAGGCGTTTAAAATCTTCACTATCTTGATTTATAACGAAGTATTTCTGAATTCCGTCTTGTTGCTTTGTCGCATATTCAAACAGGACTTCCGCATTATCATCGGCTTTGTTTACCCGGTCCATAAATAACCAGATGGGCTTCTTTTGAAAGAAATGCTTTTGGAGAAAATGATCTAACCTGACCAATAACGCCTTTCTGGAGCCTGGTTTATTCATTTTATATAAAGTTTTAAGAACAGCAATTTCTTTCCCGCGGATTAATGTAAATTCACTTTTTCTAACCAGGAATTGCTTCTTCTTTTTTTGATAAATAACTACGTATCCATTTTTATTAAAATAAGAATAACTATTATCTTTTAAATGGCTTTGCCCGCTAAATAACACATCTAACTTTACTTTACTCTCATGAACGATCGCATAAAAAGTAATTTTTAGTGATTTACTCTGTTTTCCTATTTTAGCTAATGGAAAGTTGAATTTAATCCCTATGGCCTTTTTTATGTTTTTCCCAAAGACATTAATATCTTTATAAAAACGTTCGATAATTTGAGCCTCAATCATTTCACCATTAACGGCAGCAACAATTTTTGTATCACTATTTTCAAAAAGGGAAGTAAAATGACCTTCAATAAAAAGCTGCTCACTTTCAATATTGATTAACTCTACCGCAATTTGATGCTGGTCCAAAGCATCCATGACCTGATCGCCGTGTAATAAGACCGCATTATTAGGTGAATGGAATGGTTGGTAAAAATCAGCAGAATCCTGACCGGACTTAATTCGTAGCAAATAATTTTTCCGATACATATTTAAATGCTTCTGTTCCAGAATGATATCATCATCGATATAACTTAGCAGGTCTCTAAGCTTTTTGAGGAACTTTTCCGTTTCTTCTGCAGTCATGAGTACATTTAAATCATTATTATTAAGACGCCACTGCAAATCATACATTATCATATATTGAAAATATTTAGGGACAAATCCTAAAATCTCCAGTGACATATTAATAAACGTAAACGAAAAGTTCTTCAAACTGTGTAAATAATAATCCTTATCCTGTAAGGCCTGCTGGGTCGCAGAAGTATTGGTGCTTCGTTTACGGTAATGGTATTTAGCCTTTTTTACAACACCATATTCACACTTCTTTAAAATAATCCGATTTAACCATTCTGCATCTTCCCCATATTTTAGGGTTTCTTTAAATCTTTGCTCGCCAATTGCCGTCCTTCGAACAAACGAACTTGATGCAGACATTTGAATAAAGCGATGGTCCTTTAGAATATTGATGATTTTATTGGATGCGTATTTATAGTTAAGTAGATGCTCACCTTTAGCTTGGTCAAACCAAAAGATGGGTATGGAAACAACATCGATGTCTTTGCCCTGCTTTTCAAAAAAGTTATAGACCTGTTCTAAGGCATTTAATGATAATTTATCATCTGGATCGAGGAAGTTAACATATTTCCCCTTTGCCGCCTCTAACCCCGCATTACGCGCACTACTTACCCCTTGGTTTTCTTGATCAATAAAGACGATATTATTCGGATACTTTTTTTGAAACTTTTTACATAGTTTCCCACTTTCATCTATGCTTCCATCGTTAATCAGAATCAATTGAATATGCTTGTCGAAGTTTAACGTTTGGTTAATAATACTTTCGACAGCTTCTTTTAAATAATCTTCAACATTATACACCGCCATAATGATAGAAAAATAAAAATCATTATAAGACCGATTTTCTGGCTCCAAATTTACTACCTCCGAAAGAATAGATTAGAAAAAGGGCAAACATCAGGTTTACTGATTTTCACCCTGCCCTGGATGTTTAAAATTTGTTAATGCAGGGGTTACAAATATTGAGTTGATATTATAAAGCAGGACAATTTGGTCAATATTGTTTTTCTCCACATATTTTTCGATAGGCATTTTATTGTAATGACGTAGATCTAATACATGCGTCTCTTTATAGTGTGGAACAAGAAATTGAATAAATGCATTTGCATAAGAATCCTTGATCACTAATACCTTTTTTCCGTTTGTTTTATTAGGATTGGTAATTAACAATTGAGCGTAATCCCCACCTAAATAAGCTTGATAACGGTTGGTGTAGGGATCTTCCATTGTTAAAAAATCCATATTATATAATCCACTTCTTGTGCGATTTCCCCATTTCGTCGTAAACGGCTGATGTTTTTCTTTCAGCTGGGCCACTAAAATCGTATCAGTCTTCTTAGCATTGGCACTTGTTGTTTTCCGAGCATCGGAACCCAAAAACGGTTTTCCAGATAACTTCCATGTGTAATCGTTATATTGGTAAACCTGGTTATCGGTTTGCTCATTCGCATTAATCTCAGACATGACATTTTGATACGCATAAAAGGCAGCTTTTGCTTGCCAATGATGGTCTGAATAGAAAAACATATAGTCTTCTTTCATATGCTTAGCCAGGGCGCTGCGGGAGTCAATCGGATGGGACGCTTTTCCAAGCTCTTTATAAAGAAGGTTCATATTTTTTTGACCAAAGCTTGGAAAATAGGCTGGAAATTTATCCTCCATCATGGTTGATTTATTGGGCATTAATGCGGTATACACACTGATGTTCTTTTTAGAAAGGTTTGTCGCAAGTTCATTAATTCTGGCCGCTGTTTGTTTCGCATCAGTAGGGGTGACCTCGGCAATTTGTGATAACAAATACCCATCATCCGCCACATAGACATCCTCAATTATATTTTGTCTGAAGAAATTCTTATTAATTAAGGCGTTCGTTTCAATAAATGAATCACGCATCGGAAATTGATCATTGTAATATTGCTCAAAACGCTTGGAATACTCCCCAGTAAGTAAATTATCCTTATTTAAATCAGGCCTTTGCGCTAGCTTTCGATTTTCTAGTAACGACATGGACTTCGATGGGGTCACAAATGTAAAGATAAAGAAACCGAAGATCGTTAACAGAAAAATAGCTATGACGGCGAGGCCTTGTACATTAGCTTTTTTCATAATTCCCTCCATACTCATTAAAACCGGAAATAAATAAATGGATTGAAGGTGGACGATACCACGCTAACAAGCGTTAAAAAGAAAATAACCGCATAACTCGCCGTGACCACAATATCTCTACCGCTGGCGATTCCTGATGTCCCCGGTTTTAAAACTTGGTCTTTGAGAACTTGGAATACAGGCGTGGCCGCAATCATAGCAATCAATATAACGATTCCATATTGGGATAGGTAAAAGCTTGCCTGCTGGTCCCAAATTGGGTTGCCATTCGCAAAAAACATCACTTTTAAATAATTAAATCCATACGTAAATGTCTCGGCACGGAAGAATACCCAGCCAATCAACACGGCAATAATGGCGTAAAGATGTTGGAATACCCTTGGAATACTTTTAATCCATTTCAATAAAAATGCTTTTTCTAACATAATTAATACTCCGTAATAAACACCCCAGGCGATGAAGGTCCAGGCGGCACCATGCCAAATCCCAGTCGCAAGCCAGACAATGAACAAATTACGGTAGGTTTTATACGTCCCACCGCGGTTTCCGCCTAAAGGAATGTATAAATAATCCTTAAACCAGGTACTTAAGGAAATATGCCATCTTCTCCAAAATTCCGTTGCGGAACGCGAAATATACGGATAATTGAAGTTCTCAAGAAAATCAAAGCCAAACATTCTGCCTAAACCGATTGCCATATCGGAGTATCCCGAAAAGTCAAAGTAGATTTGTAATGAATAAGCGATGATACCAATCCACGCCATCCCCACCGACATTTCACCTGCAGGCATAGAAAACACTTGGTCGGCGACCCAGCCGCAATTATTGGCTAGAATCATTTTCTTAGCTAAGCCAATGATAAATCGTTTCGTCCCATACGCAAATTTCGATAACGATTCTTTCCGTTCATCGATTTGATGAGCCACTGTGACATAGCGGACAATCGGTCCGGCAATCAGCTGTGGAAACAACGCCTTATACATTGCCATGTTGATGAGATTTTTTTGCGCTTTCGCATCTTTTCTGTACACATCAATCACATAGCTTAGTCCCTGAAAGGTAAAAAAGGAGATTCCTAATGGGAAAGGGATATTTCCTAATTCAATCGTTGTTCCAAACAGTTCATTAATGTTATCGACAATAAAATTGGCGTATTTGAAAACAATCAAAATGGAAAGGTTCGCAAAAATAGTTACCCCCATTACCCACTTAATTAAGACATGTTTTTCCCTATTTTGATCAACTAACAGGGCAAAAACATAATTAAGTACAATGGAGAGAAACAAAAATAACACAAACTTTGGTTCACCCCAGGCGTAAAAGAACAAACTCGCCAAAAGTAAGATCGTGTTCCTTAACTTTCGGGGAGCCAAAAAATATAAAGTTAACGTGAGAGGTAAAAATAAAAATAAAAATACGGTTGAACTAAATAGCACGATTTTTATCCTCCGTAATTCTCTGATTGTTTTTGAAAGGATGGGTCCTCACCCAGCAGGACTCTTTTGACTACTTTCTCCGTAGATTTCCCATCATGCCAACTGCAGAATCGTTCATAAAATGCAGCGTATCTATCGGAGTACTGCTCATTTATCTCATCAATGTTCGCAATTGCATCAATGACAGCATCACTTGTCCGCAGCAATGGCCCTGGGCCTTCATTTTCAAAATCCAGATAGAACCCTCTTAATTGGTCCCGATACTTATCCAGGTCATACGTAAAGAATAAAATCGGGCGCTTAAGATTGGCGTAATCAAAAAATACAGAAGAATAATCAGTGATGAGAATATCCGAAATCAGGTATAATTCAGCAATATCATCATACTTTGAAAGATTGAACGCAAAGCCATCCAAGCCTTCCACATTAATATCATCCGCAATAAAATAGTGCATCCTTAGTGCGACCACATAGTCATCCCCAAGGGTTTCCTTCATTTTGTGTAAATCCAGCTGCAGTTGAAATTTATACTTGCCAGGCTCATAAAAGTCATCGTCCCGCCAAGTTGGTGCATATAGTACTACCTTTTTGTTGTCAGGTATTCCAATGTTTTTCTTTACTCTTGCCACAATTTCTTCTTTTTGCGGTGAGTAAAGAATATCATTTCTTGGATAGCCGAACTCCAGCATTTCGTTATCAAACTTAAAGGCGCTTCGAAAAATTTCCGAAGAATAGCGGTTCGGCGATAATAAATAATCCCAGGCACGTGACTGCATATAGAAATCCCGCTTATATCTTGGATTGGCCGAATAGACATCCTTCATATCAAAAACCAATTTTTTAAGCGGGGTACCATGCCAGGTTTCTAAAAAGACATTTCCCTCGCGTTTAACAAGATGCAGCGGCTGCCGCATATTATTAATCCAGTATTTTGATACCGCAAAATAGTAGTAATAGGCAAGGCTGAATCGTTTCACAATTTTTGCATTCCCAGGGATTTGACGATGTTTATCATTAAATACCCAGATACATTTATAATCAAGATTGTTTTCAATGATATATTCGTAAATATTACGGGGACTATCCGAATAGTTTTTACCTAAGAAACTTTCAAAAATAATGTAATTATCTTTCATCGGGAATCTTAAGAAAAATTTATTATAGATGTACCTTTTAAGCCTAGTGAACCCTTTTATCGCATTTTTAAAATCCCTTGCTTCTACATGGAATCTATATCCTTTGATGAATTTATTTTTATTTCCAGCCCGTAACTGGTTCACTTCCCTTTTAATATGACTAGGCTGGGAAGCAATGCTCGCTGGATTAAGTATTTTCATCGCGGACGACAATAAGTTAAAGAATTCATCTAGGTGTTTTTGATCTTTAAAGATATTAATAACCTGTCGTCGGTAAAACCTGAGAAGGAGCCCGTCCAAATATTCCTTAACTGGTTGAGACGTTCCATACTGCTGATTCATTTCCATATAGACTTTGATAAAATCACGGGTTCTCTCTTGAATAGAACGTTGAACGAGACTTGGATTAGAAATCGGGTCATTACGAACACGTTGAAAATATGTACGGATATTTAAGTATGGTAAACTTTTGACGTATAAGAGAAACGGGATGATCCCTGATATATCTGTGGCGCCTTCCGTTCCCTCATAGAAGCGAACCATATGTTCTTTGATAAAACTGCTCCGAATCAATACATTCAAAATACTTCCGCTATGGAATATTTTTTGACTTGGTTTAGGGGTCACGATGACTTCTAACGGCTGTGGAACCTCTAAATCCGTCGGCCTCAATAATCGCTTGGTTCTCCCTGCAATCGCAGGTGCCTCCTCAATATGAGCCAAAAGGATTTCAATCGCTTCTTCTGCTAGGATGTCTTCGCTATCTAGAAAAAACACAAACTCCCCTGTCGCAGAACTCAAGCCTTTATTCCGTGAGTAGGCTACTCCCTGTTTTGATTCATTTTTTAAATAGACAATTCTTTTGTCGTCTTGCAACGTTTCAATGTATCCTGTATTTTCTGCATCCGAACCATCATTTATGATAATAATCTCCAAATTCATATAGGTTTGTGATAATACGGAATTTAAACAGTCTCCGATGAATTCCATGGAGTTATAATACGGGATTATGATTGATACCGTCGCTTTTTGTTTAGTATACATACTTTTTCTGTCACACTCCCTGAAATTTCGACAATATTCCTATTAGATTTTAACAATTAATCATTGTTATGTATAGAATTTGTTAATTCATACAATTTAATCTGTTTGTAATTTATTTGTGTTATGAAAATAACAGAAAATCAAGTAAAATGATTGGGGACATACTGTAGATAGACACCATAAGGAGAAGGATCCAACATATGAGAAAGTATTACTTAGATTGGCTGCGTGTTTATGCCATTATTGCAGTCGTAATGATTCATGTTAGTGCTGGCGTTGTTTTAATTAACCTTTTTAAGCATAACTCTAGCTTTTTTCTGGCTGGAAATCTTTATGAAACACTTTCACGCTATGCCGTTCCCATTTTTTTCATGATTAGCGGTGCCCTCATGCTGGGCAGACGAGAGGATCTTCAGATTAAAGGATTCTTGCTGAAAAGGACAAGTAAAATTTTAGTCCCTTTAGTATGCTGGAGTTTTTTCTATTATTTATACAAAGTTTCGAAGGGAACCTTTGAGTTTTCAGTGCCGCAATTTTTCCGTTATTTATTAACTGATCAAATTAACTACCATTTATGGTTTATGTATGTGATTTTAGGTCTATATTTGATTACCCCCATTCTTGCAATTTTTATCAAAAATGCCAAACTGGTAGAAATTGAATACTTTTTACTGTTATGGGGAATCGCAACAGTGATAAGTGCATTTGTCAGGTATTTCTTCGGATTTACCTATAAATTAGAACTGAACCATGTCGCTGGAAGTATTGGATTTTTTGTGCTGGGCTATTACCTTGACCATTATGATTTCACAAAAAGAGCAAAACGAAGTATATACATAGCGGGTTTAATCGGGTTCGTGCTGACCTTTATCTTAACCTATTGGTATACAAAAAATAACAATGGTCAACTTGATACGTACTGGTATTCCAACTTTGCGCCTAATGTCGTGTTGGTTTCCATGGCGATCTTTTTAGGGATGAAGTCGCTGAACATGAAGAAGGCACTTCCTCCAGTGCTTAATTTACTCAGCATCTATAGTTTTGGAATCTATCTTGTCCATGCGTTAATTATCTACTTACTTAAGGATTACTCGCTGTTCCTTGATAGTAATCAGATTCACCCGTTGATATCCGTACCAGTCAACATTATCATCATCCTCATCCTCAGCACACTTGTGGTTTATGTCATTAAGAGGCTTCCACTTTTAAATAAACTGATACCCTAATCACATCAAAAGGGCTGCATCTCTTGCAGCCCTTTTTGTGTTTTATTATTGTAAGTAAATTTTAATATATTCTACCGGTAAGATTATAATCTTTTGTCTTTCCAAAAATTCTTCACAATATGTTTTTGCGGGTTATAGACTTCTAGTGTATAACCTTTTGTGCGAAGGTAATCAATAATAATTGGAAGCTGCTGGGCTGTTCCTTTTGAATCATGGAACAGGATCACGATTGGGCCCTTTTTACCTTTGAGTCCGGATTTAACCCTTGATGTAATCGTCTTCGGACTTGTTCGATTATATTTCCAATCAAGTGTATCAATGTCCCAGTCCCACATCTTAAAGCCCTTTTTCGCTAATGCATCCCGTAATGGTTTCTTCATATAGGGTTTGCTTCCATATGGCGCGCGGGTTAACATACTGTTAAACTTTGAAACTCTTAATAAAGTTTGCCGTGTCTGTTCCATTTCAACAGCAACGTTTTTAGAACTGCCGCGATATAATTTTTTAACACTGTGGGAAACACTATGTAATGCTGGATAATTTCCTTCTTTAATCATCCTCTTAACGGTTTTCGGATTCCGTTTAATATTACCTTCAATCATAAAAAAGGTCGCATGCGCTTGTTTCTTTTTCAAAATATCAAGTATTTTAGGCGTGTATTGATTTGGTCCATCATCAAAAGTCAGATAAACAACCTTACTAGCTTTATTCTCGTTCGCATACGTTTTATTGGTTGAAAAAAAGCAGGTACTAAGCAGCAGCAACATCGCTAGAACGACTGTGGTTGTTTTTTTTAACATATCTTTTTCCCCCTCTAAAATAAAAAACTCTAAATCTTCTATTCTAAGATATGCAATTGACGCTTTTCCTTAAGTCTCGTGTAAAAGAAAAATCCTCAATGATGAATAATCCTGCATGATTCCAAACAACCTATGGATAAAATTAGATCGTTTTCCTGAGGTGAATGATATATGGAAGATAAACCATTTATTTTTTCTAGAAATATGACCGCGATTGCAAAGGGACTTGCCATCACTTTAATGGTCTATCACCATTTATTTGCTTTTCCAAACCGTATTGCTGCTGTCGATTACAAGCCGATTATGATGGTTGATAACTTGCCCTTAGACCAGCTCATTGGTCAATTTGGTAAACTATGTGTAGCTATTTTCCTGTTTTTAAGCGGGTTGGGTCTTTATAAAAGCTTCGAATCAAAAAAACATTTTACCTTTCGTCAGGGGTTCATAAGAGCAATCAACTTTTTTACCATTTATTGGCTTGTCTTTTTTATTTTTATTCCAATTGGGCTCAAATATTTTGATAATACGGTAAGGTATGCGTGGAATCCTAAACTTTTTATTTATAATTTATTCGCGCTGATTCATACCTATAATGGCGAGTGGTGGTTCATCTCTGTTTATATTGAATTGGTCCTGTTATTCCCGCTCATCATAAAATTGATCGAAAAATGGCCCGTACTGACAAGTTACCTCTCATTTATTTGCCTGTTTCTTGCAGCGTTCTTTCAACATGTTGATGATTTTTTTCCTACACTGGAACTAGTACAAATTGCTATTAATCATCTAAGTACGTTGTTCACGTGGCAAATCATGTTCATTACCGGAATCTACTTTTCCAAATACTCGTTATTTGTAAAAATGAATACTTTTTTCTCGAAAATTCACTTAAATAATAAAATTGTGTTTTTACTGCTGCTTGTCATCTGCTTTTATATACGTCAATACACGTACCCTTTTATTATAAAAACCAGAGGTCCTGAAATAGCTGGAATCTATAACTACTCAGATTTTATTCTTTCACCCATCGTTATCTTTTCTTTTGTTAAGCTCGTACAAAATATCACCATTCTAGAGAGGTTATTTCTTCTATTAGGGAAACACTCAACCATTATTTGGCTGACACATACCTTTTTTATTTATTACTTTTTTCAAGAAATGAGCTTTGCGCCTTACTATTCCACTCTAATCGTGATTTGGGTGTTTATCTTAACCATCATGGTTTCAATCGGAATTAACTTCCTAATCCGTCTGGCTCATATTCCATTTTTCAAAAGAACGAGGATGGGAACGTCTTAATAATAGGCTGTGTTAAAAGCATTTGTTGATTTTGGCACTCTGTTGATTGGAGCGGAAGGCACGAAGACTCCTGCGGGAGGACGGGGCAGGGGAGACCCCGCAGGAGCGCAGCGACGAGGAGGCTCCCCGGACCGCCCGCGGAAAGCGAAGTGCCTGGAGCGGAAATCAACAGACTAGTTTAACATAGCCTAATAATAACTAATCGCCTGACTTCCAAATTGTTTCCATCCCTCAACAAATGATTTGATCGGGCGCTTTTTATTTTTCGTTCCATCTAATGGATCATTAAAATAAACATATTTGGAATCATAACCAGTAATCACAACAGAATGTTCTTTATAGGTAATCCGAACCGTTCCATGTGAGGTATACCATGTTTGCCAATACGAATTGGGAACACGGCTGAACCAGCTCGTATTAATAATCCAGACCGGATGGCCGGCGCTTACGTAACTTAAAATCGTTTCAAACTGTTTTCCAGTCAAATTTTTAATCCGATTCGGTTTATATCGTTCTGCTAAAGCTTCGATCGGTTTATTAAAAACACCTAACCCTGGTTTATTGAAGGTATACATATTGCCGACAAACCCATAATTAGGATGGCCAAAATAAATTTTTCCGTTTTTTCGTTTCATGGTTGCTGGATCCTTTTTTACTTGTTTAGCGAGAGTCATTTTATTTGCTTTTGTACCAGAATAATTCAACATCATCGCTAAACTCGTCACTTCACACCCACGCGGCAACTCAGGCATTTGCCGAATGACCGACACATTCAATTTCTGCTTTTTAAGCTTGGGCTGTGACTTAACAATCACTTTTCTCACTAGACTTTTATTTTTGGCCTGATCGACAGCGTATATCTCGATGACGGTTTGTTTTTTTTGCTGCGGTATCGGAAAAGAATAATTCCCGTTTTTATCTGCTGCTTTCTTTAAGTAATATTTTGAGTTCCTTTTTACATATACGATTGAATTTGCCTCTGCCTTCCCTTTAATCGTAAAGGATTTATTGGTCAGATTATTTACCGTAGGCATTTTCGGCGGCGTTTTATCAATCACAGTGGCTGCCTCTGCCTTACCCGAATTTGCTGCCAATAGCAGCAAAATAAACAATGATATGATCCATTTGATTCTCTTCATCTCTTGTCAACCCCTTCTATTAGAATGATGTAAAAAAGCTAGGGGTGGATGCTCCCTAGCTAAGACGATAAACTTACATGCTTACACTAAGATCAGTAATATATTTACTAGCGACATATCCAACTCTTCCACCTAAATCAACAACATAGTAATCTTTATCCCTTTTGAAAAAATAGTAATCTTGATTTTTATTAATATAGGCAATGACCTTACCTGAAATGGATTTGTCGACCACAGGTGTTTTCCCCTTCATTTTAATGATGCCGATTTGGGGGAGATTTGCAGCCCAGCCGCTTACCGTTGCTTTCTTTAAGGCAACCACAGATTTCTTTTCAATATAACCGGTTCCCTTTCCAAATTTGACTCCAAACCGCGTACCCTTACTAGAGATAATTTTCAGAGTTTGGTATTTTTTCAATGTTCCAATCGCAGCTGATTTGCTGTTATTTTGATAGATGGTTACATCTGCTTTACTCTTAAAATATGGAGCTGACGCCTTCGCTTTATGATTCTTATTAACAATTGCCGCTACACCAGCAATCACCTTTTGTGATCTTTCATAGGAAATACCTCTTGTCATGATCGCTAATACGTAAGGGTTTTTGTCATACACAATGGCTGCATCGTTATAGATTCGGTCATTTGGAATCATCCCAACCTTGTGGGCCACTGGTGTCCCCTTAATCCAGCGTGGTATGGTCGTATTATAAACGGTCTTTTTCAAATAGCCGACTAGTTCTTTGCCTAACGGGCTTTTATTCGAGAATTGATAGAGCCTTTTCGCATAAATCGTTAAATCTTTTGCAGAGGTTAAATTTTGCCCATTCGGATAGGCATACTTGCCCCCCACGCTTTTCATATATTTAATAAAATTCTGTTGTCCGACTCGTTCCTTTAACATGATAAAGGCAATATTATCACTATAAATCATCGCTTTTTTTACCAGATCACGAATCGTGTAGTACGTCCCGACCTTATCTTTTTGAATCACGCCACTGCCGCCATAGTAATGATAACTCTTGTATTTCAGCTTCTGATTTAAATTGATCTTGCCTTTAGCTGCTTGCTCCATAATATAGAGTGCAAGCGGCAGTTTAATCGTACTTGCTGCACGGCTAGAGGTCTTCCCTTTAATTTGAAACGTATCACCTGTAACCAAATCCTGATACTGGAGCGTAACCAGACCTCCGGATCTTTTTATGTACTTGTTTAGTTCAACCGATACCTTCTTAGTAAAATCCTGATGCGATGTTAATTCCGCTGCACTAGCCTGTGGGCTCGGTATAATCATGGAAAATACGAAAATAGCCATAATCAACCCTTTTAATAAACTTCCAGCCTTCAACTCTTTTCCCCCTTCTTACATTTTATCTTTCTTAAATTTTAACAAAATTCGCAATATATGAATATAGGTTTCTACTAAAAAAAGGAAATAGATATTGGAAAAGGATATCCAATATGGATACCCTTAAATAAGCTTAATATGTTCTATACATATTAGCTACATAACTCATTCCATCAAAAGTATAGTAGACTTTTACCACCGTATTCCAAGAAAAATCATAAAGCTGACTGTCTGGATAGAAGTAATAGGTCTGGTATGTCCGTCCATAGGTAATCCAGTTCTTTGGTTTATACGAATAATATGATTTA
>NZ_JBALSN010000194.1:33124-34986 GCF_036966985.1 Neobacillus drentensis
CCGTTATTTGTAAACGAGATTTTGGTTACTTTGATATTGTTGTATCCATAATTTTTAAAGGTCATGCTTCCATAATTATAATAATAATTGTAATTATATGACATTTCATTATAAGGGGCTTCTCTAATATCCAATGAAAGCTTTTTCGTCTTTATCTTATTGGTTCCTTTTTGACGTACATCAACCGCGATTTTATAGTTCCCCTCGTATCCGGCATACCAATAGACTGATTTACTGCTAGAGTAATTCTGAATCGTGTACCAAGAATATCCATTATAAATCCTGAAACGATATTCCAGATACTTTCCAGATGATTTTGATGTGAAGTAAAAATACTTTCCAGCCGCCTGTTTTGTGCTAATATCTGATTTTAACGACGGTGTTGAGAAGTACGATGGCTTAAAGATTGTAAAATTGCCTGTTTTCGTTGCTGTCTTTTTAGATAATTTGCTTCGGACTGTTACCTGCACCTTTGCAGCCCCAGCACTTTTCGGTTTCCAATAGGTGTAGTTTCTTGTTGAATAGTTCTGAATGGTTTTCCATTTTTTATTTTGGTAGACACTAAATTTGTATTCAAGATTTACGCCTTTTCCCGCTGCCGTCCATTTAATCGATGTTGAAGTGGGACGAGGGGAGGTCATATTTGCTTTTAATGAAGTTACATAGACCTTTCCTTCGGTAATATCGTAGCTCATTTGCTTTGAGACAATTCGGTTTGGATACTGGGACCTGCGAACCTCCACTTTGAGGTAATATCTTCCTGCACGAGTAGGTTTCCATGAATAATAGGTTTTTGCTCCGAAAGATTGGACTACCTTTCCGTTCACAGAAAATTGATATTGAAGGCCACTTTTATTGGTCTTCGCCAATAAGCTAATCGTCTTACCGGTTAGGTAGGGAGATTTAATATTTGGTGTAAAAGAAGTGATCGAAAAATCAGGCTTATAAGCTGTAATTGTATATGATATTTCCTTTACCACTACTGCACTAGGAAATGCAGGATCTCTTACCTCAACTTTTATCTTATATGTACCTGGGGCTGTTGGTGTCCATTGGTAGGCATTTGCCGTACTGAATGTTTCGACAATTTTATTTTGAATAGAATATTGATATTGAAGCCCCGTTTTACTTGCACTTGCTTGAAAGGTTATCGCTTTCCGTTCGATTTGAGGCGTAGGTAGATTTGCAGTTAGGCTATTGATTGTAAAATCTGCGTCATATGATACTTCGGGCCAGAGGTAATAAGACTGGCTCCCCATGTAGGAATATTCATCTGTATTTACAGAGATATAATAAGTTCCTTTTTCTAAGTTTGTATTCAAATACCTATAATAATAATCAGTTTCATCATCATAAAAATAATCACTGCTGGCTACGGAATTACCGTTCACATCATAGATAGTTATTGCATAATCATCATAATAATAGTGGTTATCATAAGACTCATCATTGCCTAAAAATGAGTATAACGTAAACTCGCCTTTTCTTTGCATTTCTAATCTGTAAAGATCTTTGTCTTCTTCACTAATAGTTCCATGAACTTCATCTAGAGTGTGAATGGTCTGATTTACTTCCTCAATCGTATCATTTGGTTCCACTTCTGTTACTACTTGGTTATCCTGTTTCTTAAACCCAGCTTTTAAATCAGATTTCTCTGCAAAGGCAGCATTCACCGAAAAGGTAAATGACAGTAATAAAATAAACATAGTTATGAATATCTTTTTCAACTTCGATTCCTTCCCCCTATTGGAATTTTTTATCCAATAACTATCTTACCATATTAAATGGGATATATATCCTATTTACACAAAATATATTTCTAGTACTTTCTCCTTAATAAAGAAACCCCCTAGGAATCTCAG
>NZ_JBALSN010000195.1:0-23235 GCF_036966985.1 Neobacillus drentensis
ATAATTTTTTCGAGTTGAACCATTAGTATGAAAGCGGTTAAAATAGAATCATATTGGGGTGGGAGGAATTTATATGAACAAGCTTTCGATTATTGGAATGCCGATGGATTTAGGACAAATGAGACGCGGGGTCGACATGGGGCCAAGTGCGATCCGTTATGCTGGGGTTGTTGAGCGCCTAAAGCCGCTATTTGATGAAATACATGATTTAGGAGATATTCCAATTGGAAGACCAGAAGTAGTAGTCGATAAAGAATCCAATTTACGAAATTTAGATTTAGTTGCAGAAAAAAGTGCTTTACTTGCTGAAAAGGTAGATGCAGCTGTAGAGTCTGGTGCATTTCCACTCGTTCTTGGCGGAGATCATAGTATTGCGATTGGTACCTTAGCAGGCGTTTCTAAACATTATAAAAATCTTGGAGTAATCTGGTACGATGCACATGGGGATCTAAATACAGCTGAAACAAGTCCATCAGGGAATATCCATGGAATGCCTCTAGCAGTCAGTCTCGGGTTAGGGCACAGCATGTTAACCGAGATAGGCGGTTATGGACCAAAAGTGAAGCCTGAGAATGTAGTTATTATTGGTGCAAGAGCGCTGGATGATGGAGAAAAAGAGTTAATTAAAGAAATTGGTATCAAAGTTTATACTATGCATGAAATAGACCGGATGGGGATGGCTGCAGTAATGGAGGAAACGATCGCCTACCTTAAGGATAAGACAGATGGTGTTCATCTATCACTTGATCTAGATGGTTTAGATCCAAATGATGCTCCAGGAGTAGGCACACCAGTTATTGGTGGGATTAGTTACCGTGAAAGTCATCTTGCCATGGAGATGTTAGAAGAGGCAAAAATTATTACCTCCGCAGAATTTGTTGAAGTAAATCCTATTTTAGATGAAAAAAATAAAACAGCTAAAGTTGCTGTTGAGTTAATGGGCTCATTATTCGGAGAAAAATTATTATAAACGAAAACAGTTGCACATCATCTGTGCAGCTGTTTTTTTATTTTCAGCTTATTATTAAACCTTTTGGTATATTTTTGTTAATATTAAAGGTGTTATAAATTTTTTCGTTTTAAACGAAACTTTTCTGTTATCGATACGTATTATCGGTTAGCAGCATGGAGCTGAGGTAACTTAATGGATGCAATAGTAAAAAAGAGAATAAAACAAGTCATCAAGGGCGATCAGGATGCCTTTGGTGAAATTGTCGAATTATATAAAAACAGTATTTATCAACTTTGTTTTCGCATGCTTGGAAATCGCCATGAAGCTGAGGATATTGCACAGGAAGCTTTTATCCGTGCCTATGTTAATATCAAATCCTTTAACCAAGATTTGAAATTTTCTACCTGGCTGTTCAGGATTGCCACCAACCTGTGTATTGACCGAATGCGTAAAAAGAAACCAGATCATTATCTAGATGCTGAAGTTGCAGGGACAGACGGCTTAACAATGTACTCACAGATCCCTTCCAACACACCGCTGCCTGAGACAGAGTTAGAAAGTTTGGAACTGCAGGAAACCGTTCAGAAAGAGATCTTAAAACTGCCTGACAAATATCGGTCAGCAATTGTTTTGAAATATATGGAAGAGCTATCCTTAAATGAAATCAGTGAAATTCTTGATTTACCCCTGGGAACAGTTAAAACAAGAATTCACCGGGGCCGGGAAGCACTAAGACAACAATTACGATATGTATGATGAGAGGTGAAACTGTCAATGTGTCCAGAGCAAATCATCGAACTAATGCATGAATACCTAGATGAAGAAATTACACCCGAACATGAACGAACCCTAAGAGAACACCTCCAAAGTTGTAAAGATTGTGAAGCGTTATTTAATGAATTAAAAAAGACGATTGCTTTTGTAAAAAGCGTCTCATATATGCAAGCGCCTGATGATTTTACCGCTAATGTATTGGCGCGTTTACCAAAAGAGAAGAGAAAGATTTGGATGCAGCGCTGGGTAAAAAATCATCCCATGCTTGCAGCTGCGTCACTATTTTTCATATTAATGATGGGCAGCCTCTTTTCTACTTGGAATGAAGATCGCGAGTTTTCTGTTACAAAGCAAAAAAACTTAGTCGTTCAAAATAATACGGTTATCGTTCCTAAAGGTGAAACTGTCAAAGGCGATGTCATTGTCCGAAATGGCAAATTGAAAATTGAAGGCGAAGTCCAAGGTGATGTAACCGTCATAAATGGAGAAAAGTATTTGGCTTCTGCAGGACATGTAACGGGGCAAATTGATGAAGTAAATGAAGTGTTTGATTGGATTTGGTATCATATTAAAAAGACTACACATGATGTTGTTCAAATTTTTGAAGAGCAACCAGAAACTAAATAAAAAACAAATCACTCTAGCTGAGTGATTTGTTTTTTTACAGAGATACATATAATAGGTACAAGTGGTATTTATGATATAATAAATAGATTGTATTTTATATGTAATTAAGAAAATTACGGAGGAAGAACAATGCCGTTTGCTGATTTCGAAATATGGAAGTATTTAGCTAGTATTGTTGATATTGTCCTCGTATGGTATGTCATTTACAAGTTGATCAATGTGATTAGAGGAACGAAGGCCGTTCAATTACTAAAAGGCATTCTCGTTATTCTTATAGGCAGAGTTGTCAGCGAGTTTCTAGGCTTCCAAACGTTGAGCTGGATGATGGAACAGGCGATAACATACGGGTTTCTTGCGATTATTATCATTTTTCAACCAGAACTCAGGAGAGCCCTTGAGCAATTAGGGAGGGGCAAGTTCTTCTCGAGAAGCAGTACGGTGGATGATGAAGATCCGGAAAAGGCAGTTGAAGCGATTGTCAAGGCAACTGATTATATGGCAAAGCGCCGTATTGGAGCGTTAATCTCAATTGAAAGAGAAACAGGAATGGGCGATTACATAGAAACTGGTATTCAGTTAAATTCAAATATTTCCTCAGAATTGCTCATTAATATTTTTATCCCAAATACACCGCTTCATGATGGTGCTGTTATTATTCAGAAAAATAATGTCGCTGCGGCCGCCTGCTATCTTCCTTTATCGGAAAGCCCGTTTATATCGAAGGAGTTAGGAACGAGGCACCGGGCAGCATTAGGTATCAGTGAAGTCACAGATAGTTTAACTGTCGTTGTGTCGGAAGAGACTGGTAATATTTCACTTACCAAGAATGGGGAACTTCACCGCTCAATCAATCTTGATGAATTAAAAGAATTACTTACGAGTGAATTGTTAATTAACATCAAACCGAAACAAGCTTCTTCAGCTCGTTGGAACTGGAGGGGGAAAAATAATGGATAAATGGATGGATAATCCCTGGTTTATTAAAATACTAGCGTTGCTATTAGCTGTTCTTCTCTATTCTTCTGTCCCGCATACAGGGAAAAAGATAACGGATGTGAATGTTCCAGGAGAACAATCCACGGCAACGATCACAAATATCCCTGTTAATGTTTATTATGATACCGAAAATTTAGTCGTGTCTGGGATTCCAAGCAATGTTGAAATCACCATAAAGGGTCCACTGACGCACATCCAGACTGCAAAGGCATTAAAAAACTTTGAAGTGTATGTAGATTTAACAAAAGCCAAAGTTGGAAAACAGAAGGTGAAAGTAAAGGTTAGAAATCTGTCAGATAAATTAACAGCAACTGTGAAACCAAGCAGTGTGACTGTTTCTGTCCAAGAGAAAATCACCAAAGAATTTAAGGTAGAGGCAGAATTTAATAGGAATCAAATAGATGAGGGGTATTCAGCCGGAACACCCGTTGTAGAACCTAATAAGGTGAAGATTACCGGTGCCAAAAATATCGTCGACCGGATTAGCTATGTTAAGGCAACTCTTGAGGCAAAGAATAAACTGAAAGAAACGATTACTGATGAAGCTGACATCCAGGTACTTGACAAAGACCTAAATAAGTTAAATGTTCAAGTGGAACCTGATACAGTGGAAATTACGATTCCAGTGAAAAGCAACACAAAGACTGTACCAATCAATATTGTTAGAAATGGAACTGCCCCAGAGGGAGTGACAATTGAATCGATTGAAATTGATAAAAAAGAAGCAACTGTCTACGGGAGTGAGAGTGTTCTTAATAATACTGAAAAAGTCCGCGTGGAAGTAGATCTTAGTAAAATTACCGATAATACCACACTGACATTGCCTGTCATCATTTCGAATGGTATTACCAAGGTGACACCGCAAACGGTGAAAGCAACGGTTGTGGTCAAAAAGGAAGAAGAAAAAACCCTTTCGGATGTACCAGTTACCATTAAAGGATTATCTGAAGAATATGAGGCAACCATTAATGATCCTGAAAATCAGTTGATTGATATCCTTGTTAATGGTCCTGCTTCTAAAGTTACTCGCGTTAAACCTGAAGACTTTAATGTCTTTATTGATGTGTCTAACCTTGAAGAAGGGGATCATGAAGTAGACATTCATGTTGACGGTCCTTCTGCTGTAGAATGGAAACCAACTAAATCATCAGCGAAAATTACGATCCATAAAATTAATGCATAATATCCAGCAATACACATGTTGAAGGAGAGATTTATATAATGGGAAAATATTTCGGTACCGATGGCGTACGTGGAGTAGCAAATAGTGAATTAACACCGGAAATGGCTTTTAAATTAGGACGCTATGGCGGATATGTTTTAACAAAGGATAAGGATCGTCCCAAAGTCCTCATCGGACGTGATACCCGTATATCTGGACATATGTTAGAAGGAGCCCTAGTGGCAGGGTTACTATCTATTGGTGCGGAAGTCATGCGTTTGGGGGTTATTTCTACTCCAGGTGTTTCATTTTTAACAAAAGCCTTAGGTGCCCAAGCAGGTGTCATGATTTCTGCTTCACATAATCCAGTGGCCGATAATGGAATCAAATTTTTTGGCCCCGATGGCTTTAAACTTTCCGATGAGCAGGAGTTAGAAATTGAGGAACTTATTGATATGCCAGAAGATCAACTGCCTCGACCAGTCGGTTCAGAACTTGGGCAAGTCATGGATTATTTCGAAGGCGGTCAAAAGTACCTGCAATACTTGAAAAATAGTGTCGATGAAGATTTTTCAGGAATCCATATTGCTTTAGATTGTGCGCATGGGGCGACGTCATCGTTAGCCGCACATTTATTTGCCGATTTGGATGCGGATCTCTCAACCATGGGAGCGTCTCCGAATGGTTTAAATATCAATGCGGGTGTCGGTTCCACACACCCTGAAGCATTAGCAGCTTTAGTTAAAGAAAAAGGTGCTGATGTAGGTCTTTCCTTTGACGGTGATGGTGACCGTTTAATTGCCATCGATGAAAATGGTTCAATCGTGGATGGCGACCAAATCATGTATATTTGTGGTAAATATTTAAAGGAACAAGGTCGCTTAAAACATGGAACTATTGTTTCCACCGTTATGAGCAATCTGGGCTTTTATAAAGCACTAGAAGCTCATGGAATCCATAGTGTACCTACGGCTGTGGGTGACCGTTATGTTGTCGAAGAAATGAAGAAAAATGGTTTTAATCTTGGCGGAGAACAATCAGGTCATATTATCTTCCTAGACTATAACACCACTGGGGATGGCTTATTATCAGGGCTGCAGTTAGTCAATATTATGAAGGTTACTGGGAAGAAGTTATCTGAACTGGCTGGTGAAATGAAGAAATTCCCGCAAAAGCTTGTCAATGTAAGAGTCACTGACAAGCATCATGTAACCGATAATGAAAAGGTTAAAGAGGTTATCGAGCAGGTTGAAGCTGAAATGGCTGGAGACGGTAGAATTCTCGTACGACCATCTGGTACAGAACCGCTTGTCCGTGTTATGGCAGAAGCACCAACAGAAGAATTATGTGAATCCTACGTCAATCGAATTGTTGCAGTTGTTAAGGAAGAAATGGAATTGAAAGAAGAATAGAACCCATATAATATGCATAAGGGAACGGTCTCCTTCCTTTATGCATATTTTATTATGTATGAATGATGGCGAATTCCTGTTTTTGGTTGACGGGGACACGTAATCATAGTAGTATTAATTTGCTTTGTTTTTTCAAAGCAAAATACTGCATAATTTTAACGAAAGGTGGGCAGTGAGCGAATTTTATTTTTTAAAAAAAAAGCGCCTGGACTAACCTAATGTGGTGGGTTAGTTGACGAGGAGGAGGAGTATCGAATGTTCGGCGGATACCTCCCGGTTGGAGACGCACAACCGAAAATTTCTTCTTTAAAACACAGAGGCAACTTTGTGCACAAAGAGATGAAAATGCGCATACTAACAGTAATGTTTCAAAGGGTATAGACAGATACCTGACCAAAACATTGATCAGGGGGCAAGTAACGCCCTCCAAAGCAATACTGCCCCCTGCATAGGGAGGAAACAGAAAAATATGTGTGGAATTGTTGGATATATTGGGAATAGAGACTCGAAAGAGATTTTATTAAAAGGTTTAGAGAAGTTAGAATATAGAGGCTATGATTCAGCAGGAATCGCTGTAAGGGATGAAAATGGCATTCATGTTTTTAAAGAGAAAGGGCGAATTGCTGATTTACGTAGTATTGTTGATGAAGATGTATTAGCACATATCGGGATTGGACATACACGCTGGGCAACCCACGGGGTACCAAGCAAAGGCAATTCTCATCCGCATCAAAGTACTTCGGGCCGTTTTACGCTGGTCCATAACGGTGTCATAGAGAATTATGACCTTTTAAAGGATGAATATCTTCAAAACGTAATATTTGAAAGTGAAACAGATACAGAAGTCATTGTTCAAATGATTGAGCTTTTTGTAAACAAAGGCATGGGTGTATTAGAAGCTTTCCGTCAAACGTTATCGCTTCTACATGGTTCTTATGCACTTGCACTTTTAGATACAGAGGATAATGAAACCATTTATGTAGCAAAAAATAAAAGCCCTCTGCTTGTTGGTCTTGGTAAAGGCTTCAATGTTGTTGCAAGTGATGCCATGGCAATGTTGCAAGTAACGGACCAATACGTAGAATTAATGGACAAAGAAATTGTTATCGTAACAAAAGATGATGTGACCATTCAAAATATGGATGGTGAAGTGATCAGCCGTGCACCTTATACAGCGGAACTGGATGCCAGTGATATTGAAAAAGGTACCTACCCGCATTATATGTTGAAAGAGATTGATGAACAGCCGCTTGTGTTGCGTCGAATTATCCAAACGTATCAAAATGAACAGGGCGAACTTACGATTGACCGTGAAATTATCGATGCTTTAAACGAAGCGGATCGTCTTTACATTATTGCAGCAGGTACTTCCTACCATGCGGGTCTTGTTGGAAAACAGTTCATTGAAAAAATGGCAAAAATTCCTGTCGAGGTTCATATCTCCAGTGAATTTGGTTATAACATGCCGCTGCTTTCTGAAAAGCCGTTGTTTATCTTCATTTCACAAAGTGGTGAAACAGCTGATAGCCGTGCCGTGCTCGTTAATGTAAAAGAAATGGGTTACCCTTCATTAACAATTACAAATGTACCAGGTTCCACTTTGTCACGTGAAGCGGATTACACGCTTTTATTGCATGCGGGGCCTGAAATCGCTGTTGCCTCTACAAAGGCATATACTGCTCAGTTAGCTGTTCTTGTTATTCTTGCTGAAGTTGCAGCTAAGAGCCGCAACTTAGCAGTTGATTTTGATCTTGTGAAAGAACTTGGGATTGTCGCAAATGCGATGGAAGTTCTCTGTGATTCAAAAGAGCTTATTGAACATATTTCAAGAGAATTTTTATCAGTAACACGCAATTGCTTCTTCATTGGCCGTGGCGTTGACTTCTATGTTGGTTTAGAAGGTGCCTTAAAGCTGAAGGAAATTTCCTATATTCAAGCAGAAGGATTTGCTGGCGGCGAATTAAAGCACGGTACGATTGCTTTAATTGAAGAAGGTACACCGGTTGTTGCCTTGGCTACACAAGAAAGTGTAAACATGAATCTTCGCGGAAATGTAAAGGAAGTCGTTGCTCGTGGTGCGAACCCATGCATTATTTCAATGAATGGCTTAAATCGCGATGAGGACAGCTTCGTTATTCCGGAGGTAAATGAATTATTAACACCGCTGATTTCTGTTATCCCATTACAATTACTGTCATACTACGCAGCTTTACACCGCGACTGTGACGTCGACAAGCCGCGTAACCTTGCTAAATCAGTAACTGTTGAGTAAGGGGATTTTTAAAGTTTGAACGAGTGTTGGATGAAACAAAGTCGATACCAAAGTCATCCAGCAATAATAATCTTAAATCCGAGACTCAATCCAGAGAGCTTAACTGGATTGAGTCTTTTTTTATGATAATACAGACAAGCTAGGTAATTATTTGAATTTTTCAAAGGATAATGTTTATTAAAATGGGGAATTTTAATATAGTCAATCATAATTTCTTTGGAAGGATGCTTACTATGGAGAGAAAACTTTTAAATTTACTTACAGCTTTATGCTTTATTTCCTTGCCATTTTTATTTAAAGGATCAAAAATGAGAGAAACTCTCGTAATTTTTTTCTCAAAAGGAGTATTAGCTACTCTTATTGATGCTTTTGTAGTTGGATCAAAAAGAGTTGAATATCCAGTTCGTCCTTTTCCGAAGATCTTTAAAACGAATATTATTTATGACATACTATTTTTCCCGATTTTAAGTGTGATCTGGGTCAAGATTTCTTACAACGATAAATTTTGGAAAATACTATTGAAAAGTTTAATATTTAGTGTTCCAATGAGTATTGGTCAATGGTACATGGAAAGGAATACAAAGTTATTTAAATGGGGAAAATGGACAGCCATCCATACTTTTGGTAGTGTGAATTTTACATTATTTACAATTAGAGGTTTTGTTGGATTACTGAAAATATTGGATAAATTGAAGGGAAATCAAAAGGTAATTGAATAATAGAGGGAATCACGATGGTCGTATGAAAAAGTGCGGACCGGATATTTTTTATAATTTAGATCAACTTTCAATTGACAAATCAATTGATTTATGCTATAATATTTATCCGTTGACATTAGGTATGTTTCTATCATAAAATAAACTCCTAGCAGAGCCATGCTAGGAGTTTTTCTGCTTTAATAAGGGATTATGAAGGGGGAACCTGTTTGGAAACTAGGAAGGAAAGCTTGACCGCATTAGTAAGCTGCTTTGCCAGGGGGTATCATGCATCTACCAGCAAAGATCCGATTTTTAATGACTTTATCGCTCATTCACTTTTAACAAAAGAAGAAAAACATTTAATCGCTACCAACTGGGCTAACGCGATTGGGTTTTTTGATCAAGAAAAAAGCGAAACATTGGAAACGTTTGATGAAAAGCTAATGTGGGTGATGAACAACCAGACCATTCCCCAATTAGTCAGCCGGGCAAGATATGCAGAAGATGGACTTAGGTCTGCAATCGAACGTGGGTTTAAGCAGTATGTCATTCTCGGTGCCGGTTTCGATACCTTTGCATTAAGGCAAGAAAAGCTTCCAGAGGATTTTATTATTTATGAAATTGACCATCCTGCAACCCAAACTTTTAAGATAAACCGTCTCCTGAAAATCGGCATTGATATTCCCAAAAATGTTAGATTTGTCCCTGTAGATTTTAGAAGTGATTCTCTTCGTGCAGAACTGAAGAAAAGCGGCTTTGATGAGCAAGAATATACTTATTTTAGCCTGCTGGGCGTGGTAATGTACTTAGCTAAAAAGGATTTCTACCAATTACTATCTTCTGTGGCGGAAATGTCCGCAAACGGGAGTTCATTTATCTTTGACTACCTCGATGATACTGCTTTTAATGAGAGACTAGCCTCTAAGAAACTAACCCAAATGAGACAAATTACCGCCCAAACGGGTGAACCCATGATTACCGGCTTCGACCCGTTTGAACTTGACTTGGAACTGCAGGACTGCCAGATGTTACTCTATGAAAATCTCTCTCCTGTTAATATTGAGGAGATGTATTTTAAGGGAAGAGAAGATGGATTACATGCCTTTGATCATTTTCATTTTGCTCATCTCGTTGTTAATAAATAGTTATGATCTGCAAAGCACCGCCCAGACCTTCTAGCGGTGCTTTTTGCTATTATTTCCATTTATTCACGGCCATTTGATACAATCAAGGAGGAGTATGGGGAAGGGAGTATCGTTATGTTTAAAATTTTTATAATTGAGGATGACAAACAGTTAGTGAACTTGCTGAAAGAGCATTTACATAAATTTGGGTATGATACAAAGTCCGTTGAAAAGTTTGATACGGTCCGTGGGGAATTTGAGAAATTTGAACCACACCTCGTTTTATTGGATGTGAATTTGCCGAAATATGATGGTTACTATTGGTGCCGGCAAATTCGCAGTGTTTCAACTTGTCCGATTCTCTTTATTTCAGCACGGGAAGGAAAGATGGACCAAGTGATGGCACTAGAAAATGGAGCGGATGATTATATCACGAAACCATTTGATTATGAAATTGTTACGGCGAAAATAAATAGTCACCTGCGAAGAGCTTATGGAACTTATGCTAGTGCGCATAATGAGCGGACTACCTCAGTGGAAGGCCTAATCTTGGATGTGGAACGGCTGCGGCTAACTTTAAATGAACAGGAAGTTGATCTGAGCCATACGGAAGCAAAAATTTTAGATGAACTTATGAAAAAGGTAGAACGAGTCGTCAGCCGTGACCGGCTTTTAGAGAAAATTTGGGACGATCAAGCCTTCGTGGATGATAATACTTTGAATGTGTACGTAACACGTGTTCGGAAAAAATTAGCTGCATTGTCTATTGATGATGCCCTTCAAACGGTCCGCGGTCAAGGGTATCGGCTCGCTCCAAACTGGAGGCGTATGTGATGAGGCTTTTTTTTCGGGAACAGCTGGCATTAATTCTCTTTTATTTTCTTCAATTAGTCGTGATAACGAGCATTTATTGGCTTGACGGCTACCGTCATTTATCGATAAGTCTTTATGCAGCATTCCTAAGTACATGCCTTCTAATTGGTTATCTCTTTTTTCGATACATCACGAATCGCTCGTTCTACCAGCGCATGGAAAAACAGCTGACCTCCATGGAGGATTTTACAAGCAATGTACAGCAAAGCCCACTGGCAGAGGGCTTACAACAGCTTTTGAAAAGCCAATTCCGTCACTATAAAACAGACATTCATAATTATAAATACAAACTGGAGGGTCATATTCAGTTTATCAATCAATGGGTGCATCAAATGAAGACCCCTTTGTCTGTTATTCATTTAATTGTCCAGGATGAGGATGATCCGCGATCCAGAGCAATTAGGGATGAGCTGGATCGTCTTAAAAAGGGATTGGACATGGTTTTATACACAGCACGTTTAGATACTTTTGAACGCGATTTTTATGTGGAGACCCTAAATTTGCAAACCGTTGTCCGTTCCGTGACATCCAGCCAGAAACGGTTATTTATTCGAAAGCGGGTGTTCCCAGTGATAGAAATTGATGGGGGTCTTCGAGTGGCATCAGATGAAAAATGGTTGTCCTTTGCCATTACCCAGTTGATGACCAATGCCCTGCGCTATACTGTCGAGGAGAATCGTAAAATTTACTTTCATGGCTACAAGCGCGGAATAAATACCGTTTTAGAAATCCGTGATGAAGGAGTCGGGATTCCCCCAAGCGACTTACCCCGTGTCTTTGATCCCTACTTTACAGGTGAAAATGGCCGCAACTTTCAAGAATCCACCGGAATGGGCCTCCATCTCGTCAAGCAAATCTGCGAAAAACTCGGTCATCACATCGAAATCGAATCCATCGTCAATCAAGGAACCACCGTCCGGATCATGTTTTAATGAGGTGTCAGGCACCGTCTGTGGACACTTTCCTGTTTTGTCCTTCTAGGGCGGACGCTCGGGCATGTGTCGATTTTAACCTTACAGATGTGTAAGCTAACTGTAAGTTAGCGACATAGCAACGGGTGTGGTTTTCTAGCTACAATTAGGGTACAAATGAAACAAGGAGTGAAAACGGATGTCGATTTTAGATGTGAGGCATTTAGAGAAAATTTATGAAGGTAAAGTTGCTCATAAAGCAATTGAAAATATAAACTTTACGATTGAAAAAGGTGAGTTTGTTGGAATTATGGGGCCGTCTGGCAGTGGGAAAACCACACTCTTAAACCTTATTGCCACAATCGACCGGCCAACAGCCGGGGACATCTTTATTAATGGGAAAAACCCCCATGTGCTCAATCGAAAGGAGACTGCGCTATTTAGACGCCATGAACTAGGGTTCGTTTTTCAACATTTTAATTTACTAGATACATTAACAGTAGAGGAAAATATTGTTCTACCGCTCACACTTGATGGTGAAAGTGTGAAGGAAATGGATCTAAAACTCAATCAGGTTGCAAAAAAATTGGGGATTGACCAGATCCTGAAAAAACGCACCTATGAAATTTCTGGTGGACAAATGCAGCGGACCGCCATTGCTCGTGCAATCATTCATCAGCCAGCGCTTATTTTGGCGGATGAACCAACAGGGAACCTGGATTCAAAATCAGCAAAGGATGTCATGGAGACACTGACTGCAATCAATAAGGAAGATGGAGCTACCGCATTAATGGTTACACATGATGCCGTCGCCGCAAGCTATTGTCACCGTGTCATTTTTATTAAGGATGGACAACTCTATAACGAAATCTACCGCGGTGATAACCGCCAGGCATTCTTCCAAAAGATTATTGATATGCTTGCATTGTTAGGAGGGGACAGTCGTGACCTTTCCACAGTTCGTTTATAGAAATGTGGTCCGCAATAAACGGACCTACGCAGCCTATTTCTTAAGCAGCGCCTTTTCGGTCATGATCTTTTTTATTTATGCCCTGTTTATCTTTCATCCTGATATAAAAAAGGCTGTCACTTCGGTTTTAGCCGCTCAATTAATGACGGCTGCTGAAGTGATTATGTACGTGTTTTCCTTCCTATTTGTACTATACTCTGTCAGCACGTTTCTAAAATCACGGAAACGAGAATTTGGAATTTTAATGATGCACGGCATGACGAAAGGTCAATTAAATAGTATGGTGTTTTTAGAGAATATGATGATTGGGGTTGGAGCGATTGTCATAGGGATTGGAGCTGGAATGATCACAGGGAAACTCTTCCTTATGATTGGTTCTAGAATGATCGGAATCCCACCATTGCCATTCTATTTGTCTGACAAAGCACTCATGCTTACTGTTGGCGCCTTTTTAATCCTGTTCCTTAGCATTTCGTTATTTACAACCATTCTTGTCAGAGTAAATAAGTTAATTGATTTATTTCTGGCAGCGGAAAAGCCGAAAAAAGAACCTAAAGTCTCGGTTTTCTTTTCAATTTTCTCAGCTATTTTGCTCATTACCAGTTATTACTTAGCAGCAACAGCAACCATGATGACGCTAATTTTTCGAGTACTGCCTGTAATTGGAATGACGATTATTGGAACCTATTTTTTCTATACTCAGTTATCGGTATGGGTTACAAAACTACTTCAAAAAAATCGTTTCTTGTTTTGGAAAAAAACGAATCTAGTGACGATTTCTAGTCTAGCTTACCGTTTGAAGGATAATGCGCGGATGTTTTTCATGGTAACGATCGTTTCAACTGTGGCATTTTGTGCAGTAGGGACACTTGCTTCGATGAATGTAATGATTAAGCAACTCGACGTAGAATTTCCCGCTGAAATTAGTTATCTTGCAAAAGATGATCAACCGGTTCACCAGCAAAATTTACAGCAAATCGAAGCGGAATTAAAGGATAAGAAAATCAACTACACAACGAATCAGATCCTGATTAAATACGTAGCAGTTGCTTCCTCGACAGATAAATATGCACGCGAAAAAATCCCGGTGGTTTCTTTCTCGGATTATAAAAAAATTGCACAAGCAGCTGGCTACGAATTTAATGAAAAGCGGCTTGTCGGAAATGAAACGCTAGAAATGCGTACATCGATTTTTAGTAACTTGGAAGAGATCACCTATACCTTAAAACAGGATCAGATAAGACTTACTCATGACCAAGCAACTAAACACATCGTTTTTCCCAACCAGTTGCTTCATAGTCAGGGGATCGTAGTTAGTGATGAGCTGTTTGACAGGCTTACACCCGTTAATACCGAAATCTTTACGGGCTTTTACACAAAGGAACTTAAAAAAACAACAGGGATGGCAGAAAATCTAGTCACGAACGGTACTGCGATGTCGTTAGAACATGTTCCTTACTCGATGACGGTCAGTGGAACTTTATACGAAATACAAATGGGTATGTATAAGATGATGCTGTTCGTTGCTTTATTAATTGGGGCTGTATTCTTTATCGCGGCAGGAAGCTTTCTATATTTCAGGCTCTATGCAGATTTGGATTACGACCGGCGCCAATATCTGACCATTACAAAGGTAGGGTTAACCGATCGTGAACTAAATAAAATTGTTACTCAGCAGCTGGCCTTGCTTTTTTTCGTGCCAATTGTAGTAGCCTTTGTTCATAGTGGGTTTGCCTTTATGGCCTTGCAAAGCTTTTACAAATTATCTATCGCAAAAGATATGATCATCGTTCTGGCTGGTTTCTTTCTGGCACAATTCATTTATTTCTTTTTGATTCGTTATCGATATTTACGAAACCTGAAAAAATCATTAATCTAGAACAAAACCCATCTGATTCTATAAATCAGATGGGTTTTATTGGGTATAATCACTATCGGGTGTCAGGCACCATTACCCGTTATTCCTTTCGTAAAGGGAGGACAATCCTCACGATCGTCCCTTCGTTCACTTCGCTTTCATATTCCATTGCTCCGTTTAACTCACGGATAATTTTGTTGGTTACCATGCTGCCTAATCCTGTGCCCTTCGTTTTTGTCGTATAAAAAGGCAGGCCAATTTGCTTTAACTGATCAGGGGTCATTCCTTTTCCATTATCTTTGATTTTAATCTCCACCGTATTTTTAAAATAGTCAGCATGCAATTCAATCTTAATGGTTCCCCGATAAGAAATAGATTCGATCCCATTTTTGATTATATTCATGATTGCTTGCTTTAAATGGGCTTCATCGCCACTTACATAAAGTGGTTCTTTATTTACAAAGTCGATGATGACATTAGAATAAGCAGCCAGAGGACCCATTAATTGCACACAGTCCCTAATCACATCGTTGATTGAAATCCTTGAAATTTGAAATGGTTCAGGCTTTGCGACCTTCAAATAGTTGGTAATAATATTGTTTGTACGATCTAGTTCTTCCATAATTAAGGATGAGAATTCTCTAAATTTCTTATCTGTTGTATCTGTACTTAAAAATTGAATAAACCCTCGGATGGTTGCAAGGGGGTTTCTAATTTCATGTGCAATGGAAGCAGCAAGCTGGCCAACCATCGTCAACTTATCAAGATAAACCATTTCCTCAAATTGCTTATTAATTTTCACTAATTTTTCAATCACAAAAATTAAAGATATACTTGTAAAAAATAAGGCAATAAAATAAATGAAATAAAAGGGCAATTTTAAAAAGTTGATACTTAAATATAGGATGGTGATATAAACAATGAAATAACAAAGAACGGCCAGTGCTCCCGCCGCAAGCTTAGAATGTGATTTAAGGAAAGTCCTTCTGAAAACAAGGGCGCTTACAAAAGCGGCAATGGATACCAGAATGCCAGTTATGAAGAATTTTCCGCCGATTATATAGCGCACGAGACATACACTTATTAAAACGATGCTTCCGGGAAGCCAACCGCCATACAATGTCAAGATGAGGATGGCACACATCCTTAAATCAAAATGGGTAGCGCCCAAGGTTTCAATAGGATAAACCATGCAGAAAAGTGCACCAAAGGAACCGATTAAACCATATATCACTTTTTGTTTTAAAGAAAAAGGAACTTTCGATTGAAAGGGAAAAAATAAATTTGCATTAAAAGTAAAAGATAATAAGATCGTGATATTAACTAACAGTGGTTTGATTAAAGTGATCAAGAAACATCCTCCAAAATAATAAATGATAAGCTTCCACATATATCCTTCCCTGGTATAGTGATAAACTTTCAACACATACAATCATACAGCAGATTACATAAGTGGTGAGTTCATTTTATAAAAAATCTGGTGCGGGTTCGGTTGAGAAGAATGTACAGTTTGTTAACAATTGATATTCAGAAAATTCTTGACACAATTTCATCCTAGATGTTATTATTTTCCTCTGCTACTCAAGATAGATTGGGGGGAAACGGTTGATTCATTTACAAAACATTAGCAAATCCTTCAAGGTTGCCAAGCGCCAATCTGGCTTTCGGCAAGCGGCCAAAGCGCTTTTTTATCGAGACTATACCATCATTGACGCACTCAAGGAAATCTCATTTTCTATTAATCCTGGTGAAATCGTCGGCTACATTGGACCAAATGGGGCAGGGAAATCAACAACGATCAAAATAATGAGTGGCATCCTGGTGCCTGACACCGGGGATTGCTCAATCATGGGCTTTACACCATGGAAGGATCGAGTTCAGTATGTGAAGAATATTGGAGTCGTCTTTGGCCAACGCTCACAGTTATGGTGGGATGTTCCAGTAATTGATTCCTTTGAACTGTTACAAGACATCTACAAGGTCCCACAACAAGAATATCAAACTTCGCTCAATCTACTCATGGAAACGCTCGAGCTGCAAAACATCATTCAATCACCCGTCCGTCAACTAAGCTTAGGGCAGCGGATGCGTTGTGAAATAGCAGCTTCTCTTCTACATAATCCCAAAATCTTATTTTTAGACGAACCAACCATTGGGCTGGATGCTGCCTCTAAAATAGCGGTCCGTCAGTTCATAAAAACGATTAATAAAGAAAAGGGCGTCACGGTAATTCTCACCACCCACGATATGAATGATATCGAAGCCTTGGCTAACAGGGTTATCCTAATTGGAAAAGGCAGTTTATTATACGACGGTCAGTTAGAGGAATTAAGGAAACAATTTGGCTCCCAGAAAACAATCACCGCTGATTTCCGCAAAAGCTCTCAACTTAACGAAATTCAAGGGGCGACCGTGCTCTCGCGTTCACAGGAACAGTTGGTCCTTAGCATTAATACAGAGCAGGTGAACACATCAGCAATCATTACCCAATTGTCCAATAAACTTGAGTTAATAGATGTTTCGATTGAATCGCAACCAATCGAGGATATCATCCTCCAACTTTATAAAGAGTACAAAATATGAGGGTTTATCTATCTGTTTTGAAACTGCGGATGAACATCGGCCTGCAGTACCGGACAGCGGCCCTGGCGGGGGTAGCTACTCAGTTTTTCTGGGGTTTTATCACGATCATGGTGTTTGAAGCCTTTTATGAATATGCTGCCCATACAGCACCGATTTCCTTTAAGGAATTAATCACATACATCTGGCTACAACAGGCCTTTCTCGTCTTTATAACGATGTGGTTCCGCGATAACGAGCTATTTGATTTGATTACAAGTGGAAATATTGCTTACGAACTTTGCCGGCCTTGTGAACTATATGGTTTCTGGTATGCGAAGCTGCTTGGCCAGCGATTGTCGAGTGCTTTTTTGCGCTGTTTTCCAATCCTGATAATCTCATTTTTTTTACCAAAACCATATAATATGACCTTGCCCCCAAGTTTCCCTGCCTTTCTATTATTCTTAAGCGCGCTCATTTTAGGTTTACTTTTGCTAGTAGCTATCTCGATGTTTTTATATATTTCCGTATTTGTAACCTTGTCCCCGATGGGATCACTGTTAGTATTTAGTGTCCTCGGTGAATTTTTTGCCGGATTAATCATTCCTGTACCACTCATGCCAGATTGGCTTGAAAAAATAGCGAATGTCCTTCCGTTTCGCTGGACGGCAGATTTTCCATTCAGGGTTTATTCTGGGCATATCCCACCGCATGACGCCATCAGTGGAATCATCATTCAACTAATCTATCTTGTTGGACTTGTTTGGTTAGGAAGAGCAGCCTTGAATCGTGTATTAAGGAATGTCGTCGTACAAGGAGGTTAACCCAAGGTGAGAATATATATTAAGTATCTATTGATTCACTTTAAATCACAAATGCAATACCGGACATCTTTTTGGTTATTATCACTAGGGCAATTTTTTATCCCTTTTACGGTCTTTGCGGGTCTGTACTTTTTATTCGAACAGTTTGGGCAAATCAAAGGATGGCAATTCTTTGAGGTGGCACTTTGCTTCGGGATTATTCACATGGCTTTTGCACTGAGTGAATGCTTTGCTCGCGGTTTTGATAGCTTTTCTAGTCTAGTCCGGAATGGTGATTTTGACCGGTTACTTGTCCGGCCGCGAAGCACGTTCATCCAAGTCCTCGGGTCCAAATTCGAGTTTACAAGATTTGGCCGCCTTATTCAAAGTGTGGTTGTATTGATCTGGGCCTTGGCCAATCTCAACATTGAATGGAATGTCGTAAAAGCGGTCACCTTGCTGCTAATGATTGTTAGTGGAGTGCTTATTTTTACTGGAATCTATATTCTAGCCGCCACCTTATGTTTTTGGACGATTGAAGGTCTTGAGGTAGTCAACATTTTTACCGATGGCGGAAGGGAAATGGCGCAATATCCATTAAATATTTATCAGAAATGGGTGGCTCGTTTTTTTACGTTTGTGATTCCATTCGGAACAGTAAATTATCTTCCGCTCTTATCTATTTTAGGTAAGAGTAGTGGAAATGAAAACTATACCATGCTCACACCGTTAGCCGGCAGCTTGTTTATTCTTCCTTGTCTTCTTGTTTGGCAATATGGCGTAAAACATTATCGTTCCACGGGTTCCTGATTTAGGAGCCCATCTGCTTGTTATTGGGGAAATTGCAGTGGAATCTAACTTATGGTATATTGGAATAAAAATGACTAAAAAACTAAAATGGTCAGTGGAGGTTGACATGGCAGCCGATCGAAGAAAGATGATTGTAGAGGCAGCAACCAAGTCTTTTTCATTATTTGGCTATAAAGCAACAACGATGGATCAAGTCGCAAAACTAGCCAATGTAGGCAAAGGGACGATTTATACCTTTTTTAAAAATAAAGAAGAATTATTTGAAGAGATTATTTCCACTTTGGTCAAGGAAATGATTGCTGAGGCTGAAGCCGTCATCCAACCAGAGATATCTTTTACAGAAAACGTGCATCGGGCTCTTTACCGTTTATTAGAATTTCGTTCCCAGCATCAGTTGATGATCAAACTAGTTCAAGAGGAAGCAGAAATGGGGACTTTAGCAGTTTCGGAAATGCTGCAGCATGTAGAGGATGAGATCATTGCTTATTTGAAGCAGAAAATGGATGCGGCCATTGCGAAGGGGTCCATACCGGCAGCAAATACTGAAATTACCAGCTATCTTCTGTTAAAAATGTATATTGCCTTAGTTTCAGATTGGGAGAAGCATCATCAGCCGTTAAGCTCTGAACAAATTGCAGAAATTATGAAAGTATTTTTAGTAAAAGGTTTGTCCATATAAAAAAGACTTGTGTGTTTCCCAATACAAGTCTTCTGGCTTATGCGGTGCGTCACTTTTGTGGCGCTTTTGTTTTCTTATTTTACAAGATAGAGATTTTTTGAGGTGGCAGCGACTTTCGGACCATTTTTACGGCTGCCAGTTAGTTCTTCCATTAAGCTTAAAAATGTTCCAAAAAGGTAATTGACCACAGATCCGGCCAGTATTCCAAATCCTAGAGCTGTTAAAAAATAAGCTGTATTGTAACCGCTTGCAAATTGACCTAACAAAATAAGAATAATTCCTAAACCGCTTCCGAAGATAGCTGTTTTCTTAAATGTGAATATACTCTTTAAGTGTTTTTCCTGCATCATCATCAACCCCTTGTAAGAATATTCTATCAATTGTCACAGAATTGTCAAACTCTTTTTGAAAAATTTATTTTTTTAAGTTTGTATGTTGACTTCTGCTTCAGGAGATCGAATTGGAACGGGGCCTAACCAATTAGGCCCCGGGCATTATTTCTTTGCTAGGTTTTCTTGTGCCATCTTTACCAATTCGCGGACCATGCTGCCGCCCAGACGGCCGCCTACTTTCCCTGCTTGCTCTGAGGTGAGTTGGCCATTATAACCTTTTTTCAATGGAACCCCCACCTCTTCAGCTGCCTCAAATTTTGCATCCTCTGGGTTTCCGGTATTTGCGACTTTTGCCTTCAACGCATCTAAGCCAGTTCGCGCCTCTGGAACAAGGATTTTATTTCTTCTTCTCGTCATTAAAATCCCTCCTTTATGTTAGGATTACCTGAATGTAAAAAATAATCAACAATCACTGGAAAAACCCATATTAATCCAGTATAATAATTGGTAATAAATTCGGAAAAATCAATGATAAAGAGAGTAGTTATCTAAGATGGTCCAGCGATTCAGGGATGGTGAGAGCCTGAAACAGAATAGGTAATGAAGCGCACTTTTGAGATGCATGCCTGAAACTTTGCAATAGGGTATGCCGGAGGATCCTCCGTTACAAAGGAAAGCTGGTTCTTAATTGAACAATTAGAGTGGTACCGCGGGATTCTAAACTCTCGTCTCTTTTAGTAGAGACGGGAGTTTTTTGTTTTTTAAGGCTGTGTTAAATATGTCCGTTGATTTCCGCTCCAGGTGCTTCGCTTTCCGCGGGCGTTGCGGGGAGCCTCCTCGGCGCTTTCAGCACCTGTGGGGTCTCCCCTGCCCCGTACTCCCGCAGGAGTCTNNNNTCCAATCAACAGAGTGGCAAAATTAAATAATGTTTAACACAGCTTTTTTAAAAGAAAATAGGAGGTCGAATCTAATGAATTTTAAACAAGAGTTGGCATCAATTTTATCTGACTTGCTTGGACAAGAGATTTCACTGAAAGACTTGGAACTGATGATCGAAAAACCAAAGAACCCAGAGCACGGGGATTTAGCTTTTCCTTGCTTTACGTTAGCGAAGCTTAAAAGAAAGTCGCCTAATCTGATTGCTGAAGAATTATGTGGAAAAATTCAATCACCCATTTTTGAAAAAGTGACTGTGGTGGGGGCGTATCTTAATGTCTTTTTAAACAAAAAGACAGCTTCCGAAAAGGTAATTGGAGATATCTTTGCACAAAAGGGGAAGTACGGTGCACATGCATTCGGGAACGGTGGTGCTGTCACGATTGACATGTCCTCCCCTAATATTGCTAAACCCTTCTCGATGGGGCACTTGCGTTCAACGGTAATTGGTAATTCCCTCGCATTAATTGTTGAGAAATGTGGTTATAAGCCGATTAAAATTAATCATCTTGGCGACTGGGGGACGCAGTTTGGCAAGTTAATCACGGCTTATCAATTATGGGGAGATGCCGATAAGGTAAAAGCAAATCCGATCAAGGAATTATTGTCCCTTTATATTAAATTTCATGAAGAAGCGGAGAACAATCCTTCCCTTGAAGATCAAGGGCGCGGTTGGTTTAAGAAGCTAGAAGATGGAGACGAACAAGCTTTAGCACTTTGGAAATGGTTCCGGGATGAGTCGTTAAAAGAGTTTTCAAGAATATATGAGTTAATGAACGTACAATTTGACTCGTATGCTGGTGAAGCCTTTTATAACGACAAAATGGGCCGCGTGGTTCAACTACTGGAAAAACAACACTTACTGGTTGAATCGGAACAGGCACAAGTCGTCGAACTAACCGAAGAACAACTGCCGCCATGCCTGATTAAAAAGTCTGATGGGGCAACCTTGTATGCAACCCGCGATTTAGCCGCGGCTCTTTATCGACAGGAGGAATATCAATTTGTCCAATCCTTATATGTGGTAGGCCATGAACAAAGTCTTCATTTTAAACAGTTAATCGCTGTTTTGGCCAAAATGGGTTACGAGTGGTCGAAACAAATGCACCATATTCCCTTTGGCATGATGCTAAAAGACGGAAAGAAAATGTCGACGAGAAAAGGGAAGGTTGTTTTATTAGAAGAAGTTTTAAATGAATCGATTGCAATGGCTCGACATAATATTGAAGAGAAAAACCCTAATCTCTCAAACAAAGACGAAGTGGCCAAACAAGTGGGCGTTGGCGCGGTTATTTTCCATGACTTAAAGAATAATCGAATGAACGATATTGAATTTTCGTTAGAAGAGATGCTCCGCTTTGAAGGAGAAACAGGTCCTTATGTCCAATATACCTATGCACGGGCTTGTTCCATTATACGAAAAGCCACTGGGAAGCCCCAGTTTAGCGCTGCAACCTACAGCAACTCATGGGAGAAGGAATGGAAGGTAACCAGCCTCTTGATGGAATTCGCTCCTGCGGTTCAAAGAGCCTGTGTCAACTTCGATCCTTCTCAAGTGGCAAAATATATTATTGACCTGGCACAAGCGTTCAATAAATATTATGCTGAAGTAAAAATCCTGGAGGATAGCGTTGAACAGCAGGCGCGGTTAGCACTAGTCTATGCAGTAACGGAAGTTTTAAAAGAGGGGTTACGATTATTAGGATTGGAAGCCCCTGATGAAATGTAGGGATAATCAATTTGAACTTCAGCTAAGCAAATGAAAAGGAGGCAAAAAAGATGAGTGAATTATTATTTAAGCATTTTGAGCTTACAAGGGGAAAATTCGTTAACTTTGTAGGGGATCTAGAAGAAGGGACCGCCGGTATTCAGCCAGATGGGTTTAATAATACAATCCATTGGCATGTTGGTCATGTCCTCACAGTTGCTGAGCAATTCATGTTTGGCTTTCCGAAAAAATCAACTCGGCTGCCGGCCAACTATATGCAGTTGTTTGCCACAGGGACGAGTCCAGCTGCCTGGGAAGGGGATGTTCCTTCCGTTCAGGAATTAATCATTCAGTTGCAAGACCAATTAGCACGAATCAAAGAAATTCCAGTGGAGAGCTTTAACCAAAGACTAAAAACTCCATTCCTTGGTCAAGAAACCTTTGGCGAATTAGCCAATTTTGCGCTTTTCCATGAGGGGATTCATTTAGGACAAATGCAGGCAATGAAGCGAATCATTAAAGCAAAAGTAAAGTAGTTTGAAAAAATAACTAGCCTGAAGCATGGAATCCTAATAAGGGAAAGGATGCCCTCTTCGGGTGCTTTCTAATAAAGGAAACAAGAATTGACGTATGAATTGGCATACGTCTTTTTTTGTTTCTACGAAAGTATGAACAATTAAAAAAGAAGGTCCGCACTTATCGGTTGGGGGATCAGGTCAAGCACCCGAGCTGATAAATAAACGGAAAAATTCCGCTTAATTCGTAATTATTATTAAAAA
>NZ_JBALSN010000196.1:0-4095 GCF_036966985.1 Neobacillus drentensis
CTTCCAAGCTGATGTTGTGAGTTCGATTCTCATCACCCGCTCCAAATTGGGCCTATAGCTCAGCTGGTTAGAGCGCACGCCTGATAAGCGTGAGGTCGATGGTTCGAGTCCATTTAGGCCCACCATATTATTCCGCAGTAGCTCAGTGGTAGAGCTATCGGCTGTTAACCGATCGGTCGTAGGTTCGAGTCCTACCTGCGGAGCCATTTTTTTAAACTAATTTATATTCATTTAATAACAACCACCTTTAAAAAAGTAACCATTTTTTGAAGGTGGTTTTTTTATGTTTTGATCTGTTATAACTGAATGTTGATTTCATTGTGTTTGAAAAATAAACGGTAAAATTCCGTTTAAATTGGGAAATACCCATATTTCCTTTAAAATAAAGGAAGTTTTTCCGTTTATATCATCCAAATCTCTGGATTTCGTCTTATTTAGAGCAGTTAATCGGAATATCTCCGCTTATATCCGCTTCTTAAGCTTCCTCGATATACATTAGCCGGAAATTCTCCGTCTATGAGTTCTCATACCTACATGAAAATCAACAAAACGGTTCAAAATTCACTAAGAATCATAAGCTGGCATCATAATAATAGATATTTAGGTTCATATAAAAAAGCCAGCATATATGCTGACTTTTTTATGCAAAATTAGATTAACTTCAGTCCACTTACAAAAATCAATACAGCAACAACGGTTCGCAGTGGTCTGGTTGGAACCTTTGCGGAAATGCTGCTGCCAATCAATACTCCCGGAATGGAGCCCATAAGTAAATTACCCACAAGCATATAGTTAACATTTCCATAACCGATATGAAGCAATCCTGCTACTGTAACCAAAAGAAACGCGTGAGTAATATCCGTACCAACCATCTCTGATGTCTTCATTCGATATAGATAGATCATTGCCACAGCAAATAAAGAACCTGATCCTAAAGAAGTAAGTCCAACGATAAATCCAAAAATGCAGCCAATTAAAATGGTTAACATCTTCTTTTCACTCAAAGGTTTTAATTGCCAGCGATTTGGTCTTAATTTTTTCTCTACAAACGTTCTGATTATGATAGCAAGTGAAACAAATATCAGGATATAACCGAGGGAATGCCTAATAATCTGTTCTTGATTGTGGTAATACGATTCAAAATAATGAAGGGAACCAATTGCAATGACTGCACTAGGGATACTTCCCATTGCTAAATACTTAACCATCTGAATATTAACTGTTTTTTGTCGCCAATGTTGAACAAGTCCGAATAGTTTCGTGATTGAATTATAAACAAGGTCTGTACCTACAGCAATTGAAGGATTAACCCCAATTAAAATTAATACCGGGGTTAAGAGTGCTGCTCCGCCGACTCCAGTCAACCCTACCAAAAAACCTACAAGTAAACCCATCAATGTAATCCCTATACTCATATCGCACACCCTAACAATTCCAAGTATTTATATAGGATTATATACATTTATACGTATCTTGTAAATAACAAACTAATTATTAGATTCAGATAATTAGTGGGTTACCTTTTAGAAAAATAACTGGTGATTGAATACAAACAAAAAACCATGCTGTGTAATCAGCATAGTTTAATAGTTTTGTATATTCCCATTGATAAACCCATGGGAGAGATTATTTAATGACTTAAGAGAATCCTCCGCCCATGATTAGAGCCACCCCTAATAAAATGACTAAGAGTAAGACAATATATCCGATTATACTAATAATCGTGATAATCCAACCGAGCACTTTTCGATCTGTTTTTATTAAGTAAATCCCTAAGGCAATCGCACCAAAAAAGAATCCGAGAATTCCCCAAAGGACGGGGCTTTTACCATGCTTACGAGAATCAATAACTAAATAAATGGTGATAACTATGTTTAAAAGTAATCCAAATGAACCTTCCAAAATACACTCTCCTTCCTATGTTCAAAATTGTATTCTAAAAATAAATTATACCAGAAAATTTTAACTAGATTGGAGAATTTTATTAATAGAATGGTCTTGAAAGGTTTTGTGGCTGGAAAGAGACTATGGGAAAGGTTCTCGTGGCTTGTACTAACCTCGAACCAACCATGAGAACCTCCTCTGTGGCTTAACGCATCGATGCTAAGATTTCTTGCATTTTTTGTGTTACGAGTGGGTAAAAATTGTTTTTTGCGTCTGTGGTGGAATTTCCGCCGAAGAATCCAGTACCTGGACACGTTTTAACTGCATGTCCTTCACTGTGATCTAACACGCGTTCTCCTGAATTAATATCCCACCAATGATGGTAGGTAACCGTGTCAACAGAAGGGGTTAACCCGTATTTCAACATAAGTAGTGCCGCAACCGTAACAATTGTTTCTTTTTGTTCGGCTGTCATATGTTCTGCATCAAAGTTTCCAACGTTTTCGATGGCGATTGCATCCGCTTCGATTGCGTGCATTGCTTCTTTATTTAGTAATCCAAAGGAACCTTCGGGCGCTTTGTTAAAAGATCTGCCCACTACCACGGTTCCATCCGGGAAGGTGGTTAATTGTTGACTGATCTCACTCCATTTCATCCCCGATATATGATACTCCTCCATCCCCTTCATCAATGTGAAATGGTTCGATCCATTGAATTGCTGATAAGAGGGTTGATAGGTATGATGTTGCTGAATTTTGCCCACTTTTCTAGTGAATTTGTGGTTAAAAATCCAATCTTTAAATTCATCTCTATTCATACGGATGAACTTTCCATCCATGGTCAGTTGCTTAGGAGGAATTTTTAATTTTTGCCCGACATAAATCTGATCGGAGGATAGCCCATTCGTAGTAGCTATCAAAGAGACTGTTGAATTAAAGGCTTGTGAGAGCTTCCATAGTGTATCGCCAGCAACTACTTCATACATGATTGGAACCCTTAGTTTTTGACCAACAAGGATTAAATCCGATTGTAATCCGTTGATTAGTTTTAGGTCTGAGGCAGTCGTTCCATAGGTTTTAGCAATTTTCCATAAATAATCGCCCGATTTCACCTCAAATAGATTTCGTGGATTATTAGCTGCAAGTGCCGATGATAAATTAATTTGCAGAAGGAAGAACAAACTAACGAGAAGAACAGGTAGTTTTTTCATGGATGAATTCCTTTCATGATGTGGTCAAGAGCTACCTTAATAGTGTGTAAAACACCGATTAATTTATGCAATGTGGAAGTTGTATAAGATTTTTCTTCATAAAAATGGTTATTCATCAATTACGGAATTTTGTGGAATAGAGGGATATTTCCTGCGAAATTTTCAAGCGAGGTTCGACACGCTTCACGCAAGTATGGCTTAGGAAATTCAGTTAATTCAAGACTTGTGCCTGTTTCAATCAAACGTTTGATTAATATAGCCTATTTGTTATTTAGTCGAATGAGTGTTGGTTTGTGTAAGGACAAACCCAAAAAGTTTGTCCTTGGTAAGACGACCGACACAAAGTAAAATGTTAAAGACAGAAAGTTAATGACTGGTCTGCTAGTCCCTCACTAACTTTTTCACTTTTTCCCGAGCTCCGCTGCGCCAACTTTTCACTGCTGATAGGGACACCTTTTCTAGTTCGGCGATTTCTTTGATCGATAGTTGATCACAGACGGTGTACAGGAGCCATTTCTTTTGGTTCGGTGTCAGCGTTTCACAGTAGGATAGCAGGATTTCTTTCTGTAATGGATCATCAGAATAGGAATCTTCTACTAGGTCCCAGAATTGCTCATCTAGGTGCGCATTTCGTTCATGATCTTGGTGTGATTTTTTCAATTCCATGAGGAGGCAGCCTTTGATGTAGGTGTAGGCATAGTTGGTGAAGTTTCCTTTGTTAGGGTCGAAGCGTTGGCTTGCTTCCCAAAGGGCAATGAGACTGTGTTGATAAAATTCGTCATGGTTCTTGTAAAGGTGGAGCGAGTTCATGATTTTGTGGAGCATGGGTTCATACTGGTCGACTAATTGTTCAAAGCTTTCCAAGGGTGAGTCCTTTCAGAAAGCGCGCTTTTCATGTATTCCCGGGTACCTCTACCATAACGGGAAAGCAGGATTCTATCGAATCGACATTATTCAAATTTGAGGTGGTTTTTGGGCGATAAGAGAGTCAAGTCCTGATT
>NZ_JBALSN010000197.1:0-160 GCF_036966985.1 Neobacillus drentensis
GTTTTTCAGCATGTTCCTGCTGAAGTGCTTTTGTGGATAATGGAAGCCCTCCAGGTGCTTTCCCCACCCCTAAATCTACTCTCCCTGGAGATAATGACGCCAACACATTAAAGGTTTCTGCCACCTTATAGGGACTGTAATGCTGAAGCATCACACCTCC
>NZ_JBALSN010000197.1:292-13086 GCF_036966985.1 Neobacillus drentensis
CCAGAAGCGGTGATACCCCAACTCTTCTGCCTTTTGCGCTAAGTCAATTGTATGGTTAAAAGCATCGAAGGCCGTTTCATTTTCAGCAATGACACTTTGATCTAGAATACTCAGTTTCAAACCCATATGAATCCCTCCCTAGTAAAATTAGTTAGCTATAAATCTAAGTTGCTAATGTTGTTAAATAGACGTGTTGATAACCCCTTTTTCAGCTAACAGAAAAGGCTTCAAAATATTCAATTCGGCGTCTAATCGTGTTTTAACTTCTACATCAAGTTCATAACGATTATTTGCTAGCTTTGTAACTTGGTTATCTACGATATAGGTCCCTTTTAAGATGTGGGTTGCTCCTAGTGCGGCTAGTACTGGTTTTAGTGCATAATCAATCATAAGGAGATGTCCATTCGATCCTCCAATGACAATCGGTAACACCGTTTTATTTTTCAAACTATTTTGCGGAAGAAGATCCAAGTAAGTTTTTAACACCCCGGTAAACGATGCTTTATAAACAGGCGTTAAGATCAAAATAATGGAAGAATCCTCAATTTTTTTATTGGCCTCTATTATTTCTTTACTGTCAAACTTCGCATGAATTAAATCATTGGCTGGAAGATTACGGATTTGGATGATTTCAGGTGAATGACTTACTCCTTTGAAAAACCCAACAACATAATCCAAAGCCCCATTTAATCTCGTATGTTCTGAAGGACTTCCAGAAATAATCGTTACTTTACTCATCATTGTTACTCCCTTTCCTATGTGGATTGTTAACAATCTAAAAAGTTTCTAAAAAAGTAAAGACTCCTGTTTTTTTAACAGGAGCCTCTGGTAGACCAATCGGCGCTTTCTTATTTACATTTGTCGATTCAATATCACTAATATATAGCCATTCGCGATCCTTTTAGGTACCAACTACTTCATTGGTTTGTTCCCAAATTGTGCTGGATATTTCTCGTCGCAGCACCGGTGCCACATCGGTTGCAAACCGATGCAATTGTTCCTGTTGCTCTGATTCCGTTAAGCCATCAACACTTATGCTAAGTACCTGATTTCCATAGGCATGATGGTAGTTTAAGATTTTCTCTATGACTTGTTCTGCACTTCCAACTAAGACTGGACCATTGGCAATATTGTCCTCCAGATCTTTAAAAGGAGAGTTATTATGCTTCGCTGCTTCTGTACCATGAAAAGCATTGTAATAAGGTCGGAAGCGGTTGATTGCCTCCTCGGCATTGTTGGCAATATATAGATTACTAGCTCCCGATCCAACAATTGCTTTATTTGGATCGTGACCATAGTAAGCAAGCCGATCACGGTAATGATCAATTAATGCTTTATACTTGGCTTGAGTGTGAAAAGTATTGGATGAGAAAATCGGATCGCCATATTTTGCGGCCAATTCAGTCGAACGAGTACTTGAAGCACTCCCATGCCAAATTGGAATGCTTTTTTGATAAGGTCTTGGTTGTGTCGTGACATTGGTTATAGATGTTCGGTAGCGCCCCTCCCAGCTTACATTCTCCTCATTCCATAATCTCTTTAGTAATTCGTATCGTTCAGCAAGCGAATCCCATTGTTCCTCCTCCGTAATTCCGACGAGGGGATAATGTCGAGGGTCGTTGCCTTTCCCGATAATCAACTCTAACCTCCCTCCTGAAAGGTGGTCTAAAGTCGCAAAGTCCTCTGCCACTCGTATCGGATCTAGAACACTTAGAACAAGTACGGTCGTCAATAATCTTAGGCGTGAAGTTTTTCCAGCAATTGCCGTCAAAACAAGTGCCGGTGATGAGGAAAGGAATGGTGGTCCATGACGCTCCCCTACACCAAATGCATCAAAGCCTAATTTCTCGGCTAACACTGCTTGATTTATTACATTTTGAAATTTCTGCTGAGCTGAAAATGCTACCCCAGTTATCGCATTTGGTTCATTCATCATAAGGGTAAATAATGCAATTTTCACTTCATTTAGACCTCCAAACCCCTATAGTCACTTCATTTTTAGATGGATCAACATTCTCTTATCCAAAAACAAGAATAAAAAAGACTCCTGTAAGGAACAGGAGCCTTTGGTAGTCCAATCGGCTTTTAAACTAGTAGGAAAAAATAAGTATATTCTTATTTCACCTACTGGTTTACTCGGTTTTAAAAAAAACTGTTGAATTCACTATAAAACTTAAATAGGGTTGTTGTCAATCCATTACTTTGAATTTTTAGATATTTTTAATGTTTTGGCGCTGGAAGCCTTTATGAATGCTTTGTTCATAAATACACTCCTTATGCTAAACCCTCTTGCTTAGTCGATTTCTTCTCTTCCCAAAAAAATATATGATTAATGATAGGGCCAAGAAGGTGATTAAATAAATACTGTATGTTGACATATATCGTTCAACAGTGTGCCAATTCTCGCCTAATATTCTTCCTAGTGTGATAAAAGTAAAACTCCATATGAATGCACCAGTATAGGCGTAAACTGCAAATTTTTTAAAGGGAAAGCGATTGACGGCTCCAATATAAGCGGTAAGATGCCGTACCCCAGGAATAAAATATCCAAACAATAAAAGAAAAGGTCCATATTTCCGGAATAATTTCATGGTTCTATTCATTTTTTGTACGGTAATGTGAATTTTCGGACCAAACTTTTCAATTAAGGGCAACCCAAATCTATAACCAATATAGTAGCTAAGTGAAATCCCTGCAGATGCTCCAATAAAAGCACTTACTATTGAAATTATATAGGATAATTTCCCCTGAAACACATTGTAACCAATATAGGTAAGAAGAACCTCATCTGGTAGAGGAAGTCCTACAATACCGCCAATTAAGGCAAATATGATTCCGAAGTACCCATAATGTTCTAGAAGGTAAACAATATGATTCTGCATATTTTCATCATCCTATTTGGTAATTTCTAACCCTCAACGTTGTTTTTGCTGAATTAGAACCCAACATTGAAATCCTGTTCATATTTATAGCTGTTAAAATGAAAAATTTGCACCTTAACCTTTAGATCCGTCAAGGAGTGGTTATCTAAATAAAAGACTTTAGATTTTTGTAATTCGCTATATTGTTTCGGGTGTTTTCTATACCACTTTTCACCTACATTCAGTAGATCTGTTTGATTTTTCACTCCATTTTTATATATTGAAGTAAACTTTCTTTTTATATCTTCTTCAATTAATGTCACTAATTTCGGTTCGGGAACATCACAGGAAATAAAAAACTCGGGTCCTTTAGAGTCGTGTTTGAAATGGCAATAAATATACCAAATAACACCACAAGCGGTTGTAAAAACCCGCTAGAAATTGGATATGCCACAATCACACTTAACCAGCTATCTCTTCCAGCCGCTGTAAGCAAGTTTAGGATAAGAATGACATGGTTAAGTAAGCCCGTAGAAAGGATCAAAAGCAATAATAATTGTCTTGGAAGGAGGATTTTCGTTAAGTTTTGCATTAAGTTCACCGATTTTTCCCATTTTAGGTATTATTATCACCATGAATGACAAATATATGTTTTCAAGTTTAATCAACACTTTCTGTTTACGACTATATAAAAAAAGTCATGCCCTCTACTATTCATGAGTAGTTGGACATGACTCGAGTTTCCCTCTTATTCCATTTTTTAAAAACGCAGAATCGATGTTTAGATGATTCGTGCTGTTACAATACCTTCGATTTGATTAATTTTTTCTTGCAATCCAGGAATGACCTCGCCATTAACTTTATTGTCAATGTCGATCATCGTATAGGCATATTCTCCTCGGCTTCTATTAATCATGTCAGCGATGTTTAACTGGTAACTTGATATTGCAAGTGTTAGTTGTCCTACCATGTTTGGCACGTTTTTGTGGAATACAGCCACACGACGCTTTCCTGTATAATCAAGGGATGCGTTCGGAAAATTCACTGAGTTTTTGATATTTCCTGTTTGTAGAAAGTCCTTTACCTGGCGGGCTGCCATAATCGCACAGTTTTCCTCAGATTCTTGAGTAGAAGCACCAAGATGCGGAATCGGAATCGCATTTTTCATTTTCAAGACATTTTCATTCGGGAAATCTGTAATATACTTACCTACCTGACCGCTTTCAAGAGCCGCAGCCATATCCGTTTCATTCACAAGCTCTCCACGTGAGAAATTTAAGATATGAACGCCAGGCTTCATAATACTAAACGTTGCTTCGTTAAACATTTCTCTTGTATCATCGGTTAAAGGCACATGAACTGTTATATAATCACAATTTGCAAACAGCTGTTCAATTGTCATCGCACGCTGAACATTGCGGGACAAATTCCAAGCCGTATCAACTGAGATGAACGGGTCAAAGCCAATGACATCCATGTCTAAATCAAGAGCATCATTTGCTACAAGCGCACCGATTGCACCTAAACCGATGACACCCAGTGTTTTTCCTTTAATTTCTTTACCTACGAATTGTTTCTTACCTGCTTCGACAAGTTTCGGAACTTGTTCCCCTTCGCCTGCTAAATTCTTAGTCCAAGCAATACCGTCAAAAAGGTTACGGGATGAAGCCATTAATGTGGTAAGAACCATTTCTTTTACAGCGTTGGCATTTGCACCAGGAGTATTAAACACAACAATCCCTTGCTCCGTACATTTAGCGACCGGAATATTATTGACACCCGCTCCGGCACGTGCAATGGCCTTTAAATCTTTGCCTAATTCAAGAGAATGCATATTAAAACTACGAACTACAATGGCATCAGGATTTTCACTATCATTATCGATCGTGAAGTTATCTTTATTAAATACCTTTAGCCCGCTTTCCGCAATATTATTTAACGTTTTAATTGTTTGCTTTTTGTCTAGGATTGTTGTGCTCATTTTGTTTTCTCCTCTACTTTTCTGTTATAGTTTTCAAGCTCTCTTTTTCTATAAGAATTTGTTTCTATTACAATGAAGAAATTTAACAGTCTTTCTAGCCGGTTCTATCCCCCCTTAATATACAGAAAGAGGCAAGGATTTGTTTCCTTACCTCTGCCCAGGCGAACGGCTACGACTTATATGTGCTCCCTCACGGTAATCCGTGTTTCGCCAGTTACACATCGTCTTTTTTATTTCTCTAAAAATAACAAATTTTCTAAGAATATTCAAGCATTTTACACTTTTTAAAATTTAATTTTTTTTAAAAAAATTTATTGACTTACAACTTGTGTTTTAAGATTCCTTAATAATCCTTTGGATAAATAACGCCATAAAATCTTCAAGGAAGGCCGCTACCTCTTCTTCTTTTGTTGCCCAGGATGTCACAAGACGTATAGCCGAGTGTTCCCCATCTACCTTTTCCCAAATATGAAACGCATAGTTTTTCTCTAATTCTGCAATCAGCGCGTTAGGTAAAATGGGAAAGATTTGATTCGATGGAGAATGGGTTAGAAACGGAATATTCGCTTTGCAGATTCCTTCTCTAAGCTTTGCTGCCATCTGATTCGCATGCGTGGCCAATTCAAAGAACAAATCGTCCCGGAACAGTTCAAGAAATTGAATGCCCAAAAGTCTCCCTTTTGCTAGCAGCGCTCCTTTTTGCTTCATATGGTAACGAAAATCTTCCTTCAATGCATCGCGGCAGATAACTAAAGCCTCACCAAGAAGTGCCCCATTCTTTGTTCCCCCGATATAGAATGCATCTACAAGTCTAGGAAGGTCGCTTAACTGCAGGTCATTTTCCTCCGAACAGAGAGCCGATCCTAGTCGTGCCCCATCCATATACAAAAAGAGATGGTTCTTTTTGCAAAAATCACTTAACTGCTCCAGTTCATTTCGACTATAAATGGAGCCTATTTCAGTGGAATTAGATATGTATACTAACTTCGGCTTGACCATATGTTCATCAGGATGGCTATCGAGTACTGCTTGTACATGTAATGGAGTTAATTTCCCGTTTTCCGCTTCTATTGAGAGGATTTTATGGCCAGTTGCTTCAATGGCCCCTGTTTCATGTCCCAGGATGTGACCCGTACTAGCCGCCATGGCCGCTTCGTGTGGTCGTAAGAACGCAGAAATCGCGATTAAATTTGTTTGTGTGCCGCCAGATAAGAGATGAACATCTACGTCCGCCCCTCCCATTCGTTCCTCTAGGAGTTCAACCGCTTGTCGAGAAAATTGATCTTCCCCATATCCATCATTCTGGACCAGGTTGGATTCTATTAAAGCATTCAAAATTCTAGGATGTGCGCCTTCGCTGTAATCATTCTTAAAGCTATACATGATCGTGCCCCCGTTTTAATGATTGAATATTTCTTTTCCTTTCCATCGTATCATAATATGAATTAAGCTAAAACAATAGGAAAATTGGCGTCAATTTTTATTAAGCTATCCTGTATTTGATGAAACTCTTTGATAGAAAGAAACGTATACGATAATTGAGGTGAAATATAGCGTAACCTGCTCACCATTGAGACATTGAACCGATGTACATACAAATAGAGGAACCGACAGAAACCATTTCGGCTGATGCGGTGAAAATGTGGAGAATATCCAATTCAGTTGGGCACGTGATTGCCTTTCTTATTATTGCTGTTTTGATTGTTTGCACGGATAAATTGAACTGGTATGGATGGATTGGGATTGTTCTTTATATACTTGGGGGAATCGGGGTTTTATCTGCTATTTTCTCCATCGTGATTGAACCTGTCTATTTACAACGAACCTGGCGATATAAAATTGATCCCCAATTTGTTCAATTGAAACATGGGAAATGGAAAATTCAACACACGTTAATCCCGATGGAAAAAGTCGAATACGTCCGCACGGAACAAGGACCGATCATGCGGCATTATCAACTGTACAAAATAGAAATTGGTACCACTACTTCCAGTCATGTCATTCCAGCCATTGCATCAGAAGAAGCAAAAAAACTAAAAGCAGAAATTGCAGTTTATGCAAAAATCCAAGATTCAGATGTTATAGAAGGAGAAAGAGCATGATCCAAGCAGCTAAAAGGCATCACCCTGCCATCATCGTTGTCGAGTTGGTCAAATTAATCAAAAATTCGATTTGGTTCTTTCTCTTTTTATTTGTACTTAAGGGGTCTTCCACAGCCAACTGGGTGATCTGGGGCCGTTATCTCTTTTTACTAGCTACATTATGGGGATTGATTTCGATCCTCTTAAGATGGTACTTTCATCGCTATGAGATTGGTAGAGACTCCATTGTTCTCTATGAAGGTGTTTTTGTTAAAACACAACGGACTTTTGCTTTAGACCGAGTACATAACCAAACTTCGAGCACCACTTTTGTGCATCAATGGTTTGGTCTTACTTCACTCACTTTAGATACTGGGACAAGTGGCGAAAATGCCTCAGTGGAGTTTCCTGTCATTACTAAAGAAGAAAAAGAACGAATTCTATCTCTTTTACAGCAAAAACAAGATTCTATTGAGGCAAGAGAGGAAGGAATAGTCGTTCCATCCGTTGAACGTTAGATTCACTTCCGCTCAACCAAAAAAGATATTATAAAAGCGTCTTTTACTTCTCTCAGTTTCCTGGCAATTTTTCCATTATTAGGTGCAATATATACCAATCTCGCAGAATACTTTCAAATTGAAGAGACCGCTGAAAGTGCTCTTGATTACTTGCTGATTCATTGGTGGATGTTGATGGTTCTCTTCATTGCAGCTCTTGGCTTATCAGTGGTGATTGGCTTTATCAAAACCACCTGGAGATATGGAAATTATGTCATTAGTGATGATCATGAGCGAATTTATATAGAAAAAGGGGTCGGTAATTTTATCAGTTTTTCCATCCCAAAACATAGAGTACAAGCAATTATCGTTGAACAAACCATCCTTAAGCGGATGCTCGGACTTGCTTCGATCAAACTTATCAGTGCAGGTGGCTTCGAAGAAGAAAATCAGGAAACCAGCTCTTTATATCCTTTTATGCCTAAGCAGGAAGCCTATCGAGTTTTACACTTAATCCTGCCTGATTACCGGATTGAAGAACATATGAAGCGTTTCCCGCTGAAAGTTCTCTGGCTTAAGCTCCTCCACCCCTATTATTTAACCATTCTGTCGGTGATTGGATTGTGGATTTTTCAACCAGGTTGGCTATGGATTGCTGCAATTGTCTTTGTCGTTTCCGTTTTGCTTCGGATCCTAGACTACTGGTTTACAAGTTATCTGCGTGAAGGAAATACAGTCCAAATCAGAAAAGGCGGCTTAACAAATGAAACCTTTGTCACCCATCGTGAACGTATTCAACAGATTACGGTGAAACATACATGGATACAGCGTCGCTTTGGTGTAGCAACCCTGCTTTTCACGAATAAGGCTAAACCAACACATGATACTAAAATATATGGAGTTTCGAAGGAAGAAGCAGGAACTTTTTTTACCTGGTACCAAAAAAATCCAACTTATAGAGTTAGGTTGGAGAAGATGAGATGACAGTTAGATTAGCATAGCTTATGGCTATAAAAAAGCGAAACTCGCTGTTTTATTATTCGCGAGTTTCGCTTTTTTGTTACGTCAAATCCTTGATGACGACCTTTTCTTGTTGCTCTCGGTCGAGTTATGGTCATCATCAGGTTGATGATGACCTTTTCTTCTTTTTTTCTCGAGAGTTTTTGTCTTCATCGGCTTGATCATGACCTTTCCTACTTCTTTATTCGAGAGTTTTGGTCTTCATTCGCTTAATGATAACCCTTAACCCTGTTTGTTTTCTAATCTTTGAATGAACCATTGTTTTCAAAATATTGATCAATTATTTCTAACACACCCAACCATATCTACAGCTATAAGCTTTATTGTCATACCGGTTCCTCCTAACACGTTATCAATACCGAATTTCCTATTTATTGCAAAGTTAACATTTGAATAATTGTTTTCATAACCGCATCTTCTTCATTTGAACGGGTAATAAAATTTGCAGCATCTTTTAATTCTTGTACTGCAAAGCTAAAGCTAGCACGAGTCATGCGTTCTAAATCATTGAAACCGTCTCCGAATGCCATTGTTTCTTCAGGAGTAACATTCAATAAGCGCTGCAAGTGTTCAACAGTAGTTCCCATATGAACATTAGCGTTTGCAATGTCAATCCAAGCTGCTTCAGAAGCAACAATATAAGCAGACTCAAAAAACGGATTTAGTTTTTCTCTGGTTTCCATGCACCTTAACAAAGGGTCGTGAATAGTGATTTTAACAAAGTCTTCTGTTATTTCATTAAAATCAGAGACTTGTCTTACTTGCGCCGCCTTTTTCTTTCATGATCTTTTTTACAACCTGGTACAGTTCCCTATTAAAATCACCTCTATTATTCAAAAACGTTCCGTCCATATCAGTTAACACTAACTTAATCATATTGTTTCCTCTTAAACTTGTATTCTATTCTTCGATTTGTTTAATATTTTCAGTTATTCCTATACCCTTCAATTAAATGACTGTGGAGTTGTTATTCTTTACACTTTTTAATTCGTTCCTATTCAATATGGCATTTAATTTTTCAGAACCTAAGAGCATGAGTGCAATGAAACCTGCAATGACAAATGGAAAGATTCCAATGGTTGAGTGTGCTGCAATGAAACCAAGAAGAGGCGGCAGGAACGTACTGCCTGTATACGCTACAGCCATTTGATACCCCATGATTGTCTGGGAATGTGCCTGCCCAAATCGTGTGGGCGTTTCATGCAACATACATGGAAAGATCGGTGCCAATCCTAATCCAATCATAATAAAACCGATAAGCGAGAAAGTGGACGGTAATGGCAGGAATAGAAGTGCAGCACCAACTAATGCAATTCCTTGCCCCATGCGAATCAGAGTCCGGTTACCAATCTTTAAGGTAATAAATCCTGTTATAAATCTTCCGAATGTTATACCGGCGTAATACAATGAGACCCATTTTGCTGCTGCATCTACAGATAAATCTTTCACATTTACTAGGAAACTACTTCCCCATAGTCCCATCGTTGATTCTGCGCCACAATAAAACAAGAAAGAGATCAGAGCTAACTTCACTCCCCTTATTTGCATTGTTTTTTGATTTGCAAAATCTGCCCCAGACAATACACTATCTATGTTTTCAGGCTCATTAGTGGTGTTTACATTGCTGTTTCCTCCAACTTTCTTCCATAAAGGCAATGTGAAGAATAGAATGATAACTAAAACAAATTGCAGACCAGCGATGGTAAGATACCCGTTTCTCCAAGAATGTTGCCCTGAAATAAACTGCGCCATAATGACTGGACCGAGCGTAGCACCAACTCCCCAAAAACAATGAAGCCAACTCATGTGGTGTGCTTTGTAATGAGAGGCTACATAATTGTTTAAACCCGAATCAACTGCCCCTGCACCTAATCCGAGTGGAATGGCACAAATAAATAGCCAAACAAGCGAAGGAGCAAAATAAAACCCAAACAGTGCGCCAGCAGTCATTAAACAACTGAAAAATGTGACCATGCCAGTTCCGAAACGTTTTAGCACAACTCCGCTAGCAAAACTGGAAATGATCGTTCCTCCAGCGATAGTCATAAAAAGCATTCCGGCCGCTTCAAGCGGTGCCCCAAATTCCGTTTGCATCAGTGACCATGACACGCCCAACAATGAATCTGGTAAACCTAAGCTGATAAAAGCCATGTAGATAATTACTAAAAAGAATGTTGCCATTCTACCCCTCCTTAAATATCTCCTAGTTGTTTATTCCATTGACCATGATTTCTAGACCAAGACTTTGTAATCCCAATAGATAATCTTTTTTCCAATCACTGATTTTAAGTTCTGGCAGATGTTCTGCTGGAATATACTTAGAGCTTCGTTTTACAATCTGTTCTATGAACAATTGATTAACTTCATCATCGCAAAAAATAAATGCATGTGGGTTTATGATTGCTACAAATGAAGCTATCAACCTACTAATGGCATCGATCTCATATTCCTCACACATAAACGCTTTTTTAGTCTCATTTCCATTTTCCAAAGCCTGCCGAAAATTTCGGTCATCATACTGCGGAACGAATGAAATCTCACCTGAAAAATTAGTACTGCCTCGTACCACAACTCCATTCACCATAATTCCAGCTCCAGGACCATTATGACCTGAATATAAATAGATAAGCGATTTATTTTCCATGATACCCCTACTATCGTGATACCCAAGCACTGCAGCGTTCATATCGTTCTCTATGACAACGGGGATAGAGAAACGTGTTTCCAGGTATCCCTTCAAATCAAAGTTTTGAAGATGTTCATACTCAGGTATATAAAAAATCCTCCCATTATCAACGGAACCAGGTACACCAATAGCTATCGAACTAATTTTCGGATATTTTTCAATTATTTCTTCAACACACTCGGTTAATAATGTTAAATCAACATCAACTAATACACTTGAGGTTTTACCTGCATCCTTGACTTCCCCTAAACAGTTAAAAACAATATAATTTGTCTCTGACCTCTCCAAAAAGATTGCCAGCCCTAACATATACTCCGGATTGTATGTATATCTTTTTGCCCTTCTTCCACCACTCGAATCATCAAGACCGACTGAGATAAGTTCCCCTTCCTTTTCCATCTGGGTTAAGAATTTACTTATTGTAGGAAAACTAATTCCTAATTTATCGCTAAGTTCAACTTTTGTTGCACTTCCATGTTCTAAAAGAGATTTCCGAATACCACGAAGGATTATCATTTTCATCGATTTTGGAGTTGCATCCACAAATAATCACCACCTAATTAAATGCACTTATTTAACTTATTTAATAAGTCTTGAACAAAAAACTTATTAAACATCTTTAATAAGTAATGGTGATAATATATCATATAAAGTTACCGAAAACAAGAAAGTCTTATGGTACAATAAGGTAATTAAACCTATTGATGGAGGATTCAATGATTTGGTTTTTACTGCTTATCGTTCTGTTTGCTTTTATGATGGGATTTTTTCAGGTTCCCATCTGGATTATGTATGGTGTATTGGTTGGCGTTCTTATTCTTATTCTATATAGAAACCCGCTTATATTTGGGAAAGATGCCGAAAAAATCATGGCATATCTAAAAAAATCCAAAGCTCCGTATATGCAATTCCTTTTCCATTTTCTTAACGGGGACCTGTCGGCGGCTGAACAAGTTATGGGGAAAATCCGTTCCAAAAAATCAAAACGAAACTCTGAATTGATGCTTTTAATGGAGAAAAAACAATACGGAAAAGCAAAGGAACTTCTTAGAGAAATGGGTGGACATAAGACAAAGTGGTACGCTTTGTCAGATATCGCCATTAAAGAGAGCGATTTGGAAGCATTCAAACAAAATAAAGCAAAAATAACGGATACCTTTTTTTTAAACATGCTGGAAGTCGATCAAGCCGTTGATGACGGCAAAAAGGACGAGGCGGTTGGGCTGCTCGATAGCATGATTCCTAAGCTTAGAGGTTATAAATTACTAACAGCCGTTCAGTATCGAAAGCATATTCTTGAAGGAAGAGTCGATGAATTTTAAGATAAAGTAAAGTGTAAGAGGAATAATTTTCTACACAACTCGAAACACAAAACAGCCCAACTTAATCGAGATGGGCTGTTTTTACATTTAATAAACTTATTCTACTTTGTTTTTTAATTTATTTAATTTCTTGAAATTTTTGTCATAGCTTTGTCGTTCTAATAGATTATTTAGCCAGAATTTTGCTCTTTCTGTGTCATTATTTTTTAAAAAGGATTCAATTGCTTTATAAAAATTACTACTGTAATAAAAATTCTCATTAATCACCATTTCAAGCCCATTATGGTAAGAGTCAGATGCCAAGTTGTATTCCTTTGACTTGGAGTATAAAATTCCTAAATAAAAT